>CAZRNI010000104.1:0-2852 GCA_964601425.1 uncultured Eubacterium sp.
CTCTTGAGTTTCATTCTACGGTTCAGGTACTTCTCCACATCGAACGTGTTTCTGCTATCTGCATCAGCCGTAAGATAGTAGTTGGGATGTCCTGTAATATTATACTTGTCAGAAAGAAACGGCCGCACACCTCGCAGCTGCAGGATGCACTTTCCACCATCCATGACAGTCAGCTCGTCCCTTGTCATCAGCTCCCTTCCATATTGTCAAGTGATGAATTCAGATTCGGACAGAAAAAATACCCCCTTCATTCGAAACCAAGGTTCCAAACAAGAGGGTATGTTGTTATAAAGATCCTTACAAACTGGAATTTTGTCATTTAACTACTTTGTTCTGCATTCCTGCCGAAACTCTTTTTCAGTTCCATTCCAATTCTGAAGGCGTCAGCCACTTTTTCACCAATGGCCAGATATTGCACCTGCTCCTCATCATAGATAATCGGTTTCAGTTTGCTCAGATCGATCCTGTCTTTTTTATTCAGGATCGATTCCTCTGCCAGAATCCGCTTTACTTCACCGTTAACTTTATTATGTATGCCGTCTGTTAATGTGTTTAAGATCTCACATTCCAATGACAGCGGCAATTCATTAATAACCGGAGCGTGAACAGTCTTTGCCTCAGTAGTGGTATATCCGATATTCCTGATCTTGTCAGTGCTGTATCCAGACTCTACGCCAAGATAATCTGCTTCCTTTACTTGATCAATACCCGGAATCCCCAAAACGAAGGCTTTACTCTGAAGCATTGCGGCAAGCGTCTTTCTCCTCTGCGCAGCATTGATGGCGATGGTTACACATGGCGGGATGTGGCTGCTCACCATGTAAAACGCAAGCGTACATGCTTCTGCCTTTCCGTTTTCATCATAAGCGGAAACCACGACTGTTTCTGTTGGCGAAACCACCGCATGGAGTTTTAATTCTTTCTTTGCCATGCCGATACCTCTATTCTACGGTGACTGTGGCAATGTATTCGATATTCTCACCTGCTGTGATTCCCGGATCAGTTATACCGAATTTACCTTCCGTCACGCTCATGAAATGGCAGATTGCAATGCCGAGATCTATCTTCTGAACGTCCCATGCCGCACCACTTTGATATCCATCCGGATGCTTCTCATAGAAGTGATATGACTTGCCATCCTTAACCACGCGGCATGGCTGCATATTCGCAGCGGACGGATACCATCTGACTGCTTCCAGCAATTCACTTTTTCCCTGTAACGGAGTACGAAAATCGTTGTCAAAAAAGAGTTCGGATGCAGGAAGGCGCTCATCTCCATGAACGCTGCTTCTAAGTTTAATATCTACCTCGGCTTTTTCCGCAGCCGGATACCCCAGCGGACTGACGATCGGCATGATCTCGTCTTCGCCGGTATCTGCAGCCTTTTCAAAAAGCTCCCTTTTCATCGTTCCGCCGATCCAGGTTGTTCCGATGCCGCGCGACCACGCATAAAGCACAAACTGTTCAAAAGAGTACCCGAAAGCCTCTTCACAATGCGGCATCTTCGGAACCTTACCTGCAACATAAAGATGCTCTCCGTTGATCACCGGACTGGAAAGTCCATGCTCTGCCGCATCCAGAAAAACAAAACTTACCGGAATTTCATAAGGATTGGTAATTGTTTTGGTGTACTCTTCGAGGGCTTTTCTGTCTTCTTCCGTAAGCGGCCTTCCGTCAAAAGTGCGGACGCTTTTTCTTGTTTGAATCAGCTCCATCGTATTCATTTTTAATACCTCCCCAAGCTGTTATTCATTAGACTTTACGATATCCATAAGAGTCACATGCTCATTACGGAATCTTGCATCCGCCTTCTCAACCGGCAGATGGATCGCTTTCTTCGGACAGTTGTGCAGGCAGGCATAGCAGACCTCGCAGTGATCCGAGAAGCGTATGCCATCTTCCGTGACCGCGATGTTATTTGCAGGACATACCTTTGCACAGATGCCGCAGCGGATACAATCATCATTTACTATATAATCAAGTGCCATGTTCTTATTGATGACATTCGGCGCATGATTATTATGATAGTGCTCCATCTGTGCTTTAAGCTCCGGCGTAAGCATCACCCTTTGTTCTTTCCTTGCCTGTATATCAGCACAGATCTTATCAAGCTGCCCTTCCACATCTTTTCCCGGAAGCTTGCTTATTTCCTCATCCATATCAAAAAATGGCAGGTAATTATCGACCATAAAGACGCCTTTTCCGTATTTCAGGTCCCATCCTCTTTCGCGTGCCGCCACTTCGACATGTCCAAGCGATACCTCATATCCGTAGCCGCAGGTAAGGATGAAGAAGAAATAATCTGTCCGTATATCAGCCTTCTTCATGAAATCAACGATCATAAACGGCAACTCTACCGCATACACCGGACAGACTATGCCAACCGCATCGTCCTCAATTTCTATTCTTTCCCGCAGCATCAGCTGCGGTATCGAAAGAAGAGTTCCTCCGATCCTTCTTGCCACATAGAGGCAATTACCTGATGCGGTAAAATAACAGATTGTCATGATCGCTCTCCTTATTTCAACGCTAGCGCTGCCCCTTGCGATATAGGCACTTACGCTTTATTGAACTTCTCTTTTGGCTGTTTGCACCGCGGGCATACCCAGTCATCAGGAAGATCCTCGAACGCCACGCCGTCATGCTCTGCCGGATCATAGACATAGCCGCAGACGGAGCAGACATATTTGCCGCTTGCTTTGAAGGAAGAAAAATCATACTCTTCAAAGACTGTCTCGACCGGATGATCCAGATCCATCACGCGCTTTGCTTCCAGAGGTATTATTATGTAAGATGATATTTATGATTCAATACTCAAAGACTCAGAAAAACGTAACCTGAGTGAAAGAACC
>CAZRNI010000104.1:2862-8195 GCA_964601425.1 uncultured Eubacterium sp.
GTTAAGTTACCACACAAAACAACTGAATACGGAAAACCCACTGCCTATGAAAAGAATAGCATTTTCAGGCGTCTTCCGCAACCGGAATTATGATGCTAATGCCCCTCCTGGATAGGTAGCTGTCACTTTTAAACACTACAAATTCAGGAGGTTTTATTATGTACGATGATATTTATGATTCAATACGCAAAGCCGCAGAAAAACGTAACCTGCGGGAAAGAACCATACAACTCTATTGCAGCGATGTAAACTATTTCCTGCGCCGGACTTAAGTCTGCCCTATCCGGCGAAAGAACCTTGTCCGGATCTCACCTCCATAATCGTGAATATACCAATCCCAGTATACTTTCCCGTCTTGGCGTAATTGGTTCCCGACCCTTTACTGATATTCAGATCTGTGATGCTGACCTTCACGAGGAACGGCACATCGGACACCGTATTCTTGCCGACATAGACCACCTTTCCGTTATCATCAAACACACTGTATCCGGGATTGGCGCCGTTTGTGGTAACATTTCGAAACGAAACACCTCGCTGTTTGCGGAAACATATCAAAAAGAATCTGCACTCATCGCAAACATATCAGTCATACAAGTTTTATCGGTTATCTTCATTAAATACAGCTTTCGGCATTCCGCACAGCGGACAGGTGTAATCGTCAGGTTCATTTTCTATGTCACCTTCATATACATACCCGCATATGCTGCACACATAACGCTTGCCGGCATATTCCTTTATGGATTCGGGAGCGTATCTTTCAACAAGTTCACGGGTTACCTCTGAATGATGTTTATGCTGGGCTGCAAATGTCCTGACTGTATCTGCCGCATCAGCAAAACCGGATTCTTCTATCTGCCGTGCGAATTCACGGATCAGCTCATCACCGCTTTCTTCCGCCTTGGAAAGACCTTTTATAAACTTCCAGAACTCCTCTTCCTCAAATGGATACCTCCCGGTCAAAAAAGCATAAGTGGTGGCCTGTGACGCATGTTCACCTGCAATTTCCGTAAACTGATCGGCAGCTTCATCCAAGCCATGCTCCCTTGCCGCCTTGGCCAGAGAAAAATACATAAGTGCTCCGGAGAGCTCTGCCTGTGCCTGATCTTTGATCCTGTTTTCAATAGACGATCCTTTGACTTCTGCGTACATTCTTCTTTCTCCCTTCATTGTAGCTTTTTCTTCATCTCCGCCCCGGGCCTGAACGCGTCTGCTATCTTTTCACCAACAGACAAGTATCTAAACTGCTCTTCATCATAGATGATCGGCTTCAGCTTGCCGAGATCGATCTTGTTTTTTTCGTTTAAGATATTCTCATCCGCTATGATTCTTTTTACCTCTCCGGTCACCTGCGTATGACTGCCGACCGTGACCGTATGAACGATTTCACATTCCAGTGAAAGGCGGAATTCGTTAATGACAGGCGCGTGAACGTTTTTCGCAGGACTCGTGGTATAACCGATATTCGCCAGCTTATCCGTATTGTAACCGGATTCTACGCCGAGATAATCTGCTTCCATAACCTGATCAACCCCCGGAAATCCAAGGACAAAGGCTTTGCTGTCTTTATCATAGGCAGATACCACAACTGTTTCTGTCGGTGAAACTACCGCATGCAGCTTTAATTCCGTCTTTGCCATAATGATACATCACCTCTATTCTATCGTACCGTTCATTCATTTGCGCGTATAATGTCAGCCAGCGTTACATGCTCATTCCGGAAGCGTACGGTGTTGGCTTCGACCGGCATATGGATCGCGTTCTTCGGACAATTATGCAGGCACGCATAACATACTTCGCAATGATCCGAAAACCGGACGCCGTCTTCCGTAACGGTTATATTATCAGCCGGACAGACCTTCGCGCAGATGCCACAACGAATACAGTCATCATTTACCGTATAGAAAAGCGCGGTATCTTTTTTCAGTATCCCCGCCGCATGAGTCCGGGTCCACTTCTCCATCTCGCGAAGATTCTCTTCCGTCGGATGAACCGGCCGCATCTTCCGCGCGCTGATATCTTTTATAACAGCTTCGATCTGGCTTTCCACGTTTTTCTGCGGAAGCGTGTCGATCTGCTCCTGCATATCGAAGATGGGAATGTAATTATCGACCATTTGAATGGCATTAATATAGCAAAGCTTCAACCCGGCTTTCCGGGCTGTGACCTCCACATGGGTAAAAGCTTCGGCATAGCCCATCCCATAAGTATAGATAAAAAAGAAATAATCCGTTTTGATGCGGGCCTTTTCCATAAACGCCCTGACCATCATCGGCATTTCCACTGCATAGACCGGAGCGACAATTCCCACTGCCTCATCCTCGATCACGATCTCTTTCTGTCGCATAAGATGCGGAATGGACAGAAGTTCTCCGCCGATCCTTTTGGCCGCATACAGGCAGTTTCCTGTTGCCGTAAAATAACATACCGTCATAATATTAAGCCCTGTTAAACTTTTCTTTACCCTGCTTGCAGCGTGGACATTTCCAGTCATCGGGGAGATCTTCAAATGCAACGCCTTCATGCTCCGCGGGGTCATATACATATCCACAGATTGAGCAGACATATTTTCCGCTTGCCTTCTGCGTTGTGAAGTCCACCTCTGCCAAAACAGTCGGAACGGGATTGTCCAGATCCATTACCCGCTTTGCTTCCAGATTCTCATATCCTTGCGGAGTATGGGTGCCGCAGTAAACAGTTGGATGATTGCGGATAAATTCGCGTACCCTGTTTTGCGTTTCACGGGCAGCTGCGAGGTCATCGTAAACAACAGAGAGTTTGTCCTCGTAAAGGGCTTCATCTACATAAGTGATATCACCATGGATCATATAGAACATGCCGTCCGATTCCACAATGATGATGCTGTTGCCATTTGTATGTCCCTTGGCTCTGATGAAATAGATACCGTCCTGAATCTTTTGGCTCTCAGGGAAATTAAAATAAGCGCCGTCATTAAATTTTACAGAAACGATGTTCGGAATACCCTGCAATTCGTCTGCAGAAAGCTCGTCGGCATTGACAAAAATTTTTGCGTTCGGAAAGGACTTTAACTCTCCGGAATGATCTGCATGACGGTGTGTCAAAAGGATCTTTGTTACCTGCTCCGGCTTATATCCCAGAGCCGCAAACGCCTCCATATAAGTACATATATCATTTCCCGTAAATGCCATACTGTTTTCACCCGGCACCTCTTCCGGTGTTCCTGCCGGAAGTCCGGTATCAATTAGAATGACTTCCTCACCGGTATCAATCAGGTAGTTCTGCAGGCTTCCACGGTAACGGATATTCTTATCGAATTTGTCCGGGCCTTCTTCGCCGCCAAAAACCATAGGCTGCGTATAAAATCCGTCTTTCCTGAATTTTACTGCTTTAATCTCCATATCAACAATCTCCTTTTTTAAACGTGCTCCTCCATCAGGATCAGAGCCTTATCAAGAAGCTGCTTTAGCTGCAGCAATTCTTCTTCCTGAAGACAAATACAGCCCCGCATCGCTTCCGACACATCGATTGCTTTATCCTTGAGCGATTCTCCCGCTTCAGTTAACGAAAGAAACAGTTTCCGCTCGTTGCTGTCAGGTCTTACCCGATTGATCAGTCCCTGCTTTTCGAGGCGCTTCAAAAGAGGCGCAAGTGTGCCCGAGTCCAGATGGACAAGTTTACCAAGTTCTCCTTCTGTCATTCCGCCATGCTCCCAGAAAACCATCATTACAACATACTGCGTATATGTGAGCCCCAGTGCCTCAAGCGGCTTGCGATACTGTCTTACGACTTCCTTTGCACAAGCATACAACGGAAAGCAAAGCTGATTGCCAAGACGAATGCAATCATATTTTGTTGTATTCTTACCTGTCATCATATAAGCTTCTCCATATACAGACAGACCGTCTCAATTTCTTAAGACGGTCTGTACGCAATTAAAACCTAGCGGTTTTCGGTTCTGATGTGAATATTCTAAAAGCCGATTCCTTCCATCAAGCACGTCTTTATTCACCGAGCATCTCGATCATGTAGTTTTCGATACCAATCTGTTCGATCAGGCAAAGGTGCCCCTTGACCCAGTTGTAGTGGTCCTGCTCATCGATGATGAATTCCTCGATCATGTGTCTGGTTACATAGTCATCATCAAACATGGCGAGAGACTTGCTCATCATGGGCAGTGCCTCGGCCGCATCCTTGCAGTCATACTCCAGCATTTCCTTGATATCGGTGATTACAGGATACTGCTCGATTTCAACCGTCGGAGTCTCTCCAAGTTCTATCAAGCGAGCATTCACCTTCTTGGCCTCCTCCCACTCCTCATCGGACTCAGCCATAATCTTATCCGCCAGCTTGTTCAGGCCACGAGCCTTCAGAAGCTGTGCATGAATGGAATGCTGCTGAGAGTTGCCGAACCAGCCCTTTGCAAATGCCTTCAATAATTCGATCTTATCCATCACGATATCCTCCGTTTACATAGATTTTAATTTGCGATTGTGCGCGTTATGATTGTGCGCAACCACTATATATAAGGATATTCACTGAGAATGTTTTTTCAATTCAGAATATGTCTTAAAACCTCTCATTATGAGAGATTTGAACCATATTCTATCGTTCTTTAGATAAGGTATCGATGAAGTGGAGCCGGAAGCGAATTGAAATATATGTCTGCAATCTCCTCAGTTGTCGCCTCATGTATTCCAAGCAGCCACTCGCAGGTAAGACTAACCGTACCGAGACAATAGATTCGGACACATAATTCCTCTTGTAGAGTGAGTCGTTCTTTGTTCCCTGAAATAAGTATCTGCTTTTTCAATGCATCGCAGTTGATCTCTGTCATGTATCGCACAAACGAATCATGCCCGGATGTGTAGCGAAAAAGATTTACAAGATACTCTTTTTCTTTGTAAAAATACTTTGCGCCATCAATCAGGGTCTGTTTCCATTCATAGGTATCTCCAATCCTGCTCATAATATCTGCGACGCCTCTTGTATACTCCCATGCGATCAGATCGTATTTATCCTTAAAGTTTCGATAGAAGGTAGCCGGGGAATATCCGCAGTTATCCACTATGTCCTGAATGGTAATCTTGTCAGTTGATTTAAGTTCCGCCAATTCATGGAAAGATTCTGCGAGAATCTCTTTTGCAGTTTTTCGTTTCATATCATCACTCACTTTATATGTACCAATGTCCTTGTATTGTATCTGCATCCTCTGCCAGTGCGCACATTGCGTTCTCCTCGTGAACCGGAATTTATACTATTGTGTATCCC
The DNA here is from genome assembly GCA_964601425.1 of uncultured Eubacterium sp. Classification (GTDB taxonomy): domain Bacteria; phylum Bacillota; class Clostridia; order Lachnospirales; family Lachnospiraceae; genus CADBRN01. The sequence goes on from CAZRNI010000104.1 coordinate 8,110, forward strand.
TCTGAAGCTAAAACAGTCAACGCCCTATCATAGATTTCTTCTTTCACAAGAATATAATCTGTGTTGTATGTCGAGATAGCGAAGAT
>CAZRNI010000105.1:0-8181 GCA_964601425.1 uncultured Eubacterium sp.
AAGCTGACACGTATGCCGGTGTTTATTGAAATGCTGGAACATTGATCGCGAGTTTGAAAGATTGAGACAGGATTCAGGATCGTTGACGACACATAAATTGTGGTATATGTGTAAATATTCCCCGGTCGAATTTTTAGCGGGATTCGGGGCGGATACTGCGCGGCTGGAGGCGGAGCTTGATACGTTTGATACGGCAGATGCGCTGGGACATCCCAACATTTGCGGGTATGGAAAAGCACTGCTGGAGACATGCGCAAACACAGAGGTTCGGGAAGTACTGCTTGTGAACTGCTGTGATGTGGCCCGCAGAATTTATGACATTTTAAAGAGACAGGGGAATCTTGATTTTTTGTGGATTCTTGATCTTCCGCACACCCGCAGCAGGGCGGCGGGATGGATGTTTGAAAGGGATTTAACCCGCTTTCTTGAGGCGTATGAATCCTACAGTGGAATTCCATTTGATTATATGCGTGCCTGGAACCGGATGAAGGAGCAGGCACAGGAGGAAGATCACCGTGCTGAGACCGGGGCTTATATCAGCCTTCAGGGTGCGCACGGCGGTCCGAAGATGGTTCAAATGCTGGAATCTCATTTTTCCGTTCCGGTACGGGATGATACCTGCAGCGGAAACCGCAGCCTGTATCAGATAGAGATGCCGCGCGACAGGGCTGAGTTTATTCATCTGTATGCTGGAAGTTTGCTGCAGCAGACGCCGTGCATGCGTATGAGAGATGTATCAGATCGGAATGTTCTGGGAAAAGGCGCGTCGGGCATTGTATACCACACAATGAAGTTTTGCGATTATTACGGATTTGAATATGCCGAAAAGAAAAATGCAGACATTCCGCTCTTAAAGATCGAAACGGATGCCGGGAGCCAGAGCCGGGGGCAGCTTGCCACAAGACTGGATGCATTTGCTGAACAGCTGCGTCTTGCAGGGAAGGGCGGCAGAAAAGCCGCCCGCGGAATGCGGCTGCCTACAGACAGTATATACAAAAAGAATCACGCGGAACAGGAGACGGACGCAGAAAAGGACAGGAGAATGGTTCGAAAATATGTTGCAGGAATTGACAGCGGGTCGACAAGTACAGATGTCGTAATCATGAACCGGGATAGAGAAATCGTTTCCTGGTCTATCCAGAGAACGGGTGCCGGCGCGGCCAGCGGGGCAGAGCGGGCACTCGCGAAAGCAATTGAAAACGCCGGATGTTCGCCGGATGATATCGATATGGTAATTACGACCGGATACGGCAGAACAGCAATCGGTCTGGGGGATGACGATGTCACAGAGATCACATGTCATGCGAAGGGAGCGCATTATCTGAATCCGGATACGCGGACGATCATCGATATCGGCGGACAGGATTCCAAGGTGATTCGTATTGATGCAGAGGGAAATGTAACAAATTTTATTATGAATGATAAATGTGCTGCAGGCACCGGACGATTTCTGGAAATGATGGCGCGCACATTGGAGATCTCCATGGAGGAGATGGAGCGGCTGGGGAGTACCTGGAAGCAGGATATTACGATCTCTAATATGTGCACTGTATTTGCCGAATCAGAAGTCGTATCGCTGATCGCGATGAATACGCCGGTGCCTGACATCATCCACGGACTCAACAAAGCTGTGGCCAAAAAAACAGCCGCACTTGCGGCCAGGATGGGCGGCGGCGATGTTTATATGATGACCGGCGGTGTTGCAAAAAATGCCGCGCTTGTGGCAGAACTTGAAAAAACCATGGGTGTCCGGATCGCTGTCTCGGAGCATGCACAGCTGTGCGGCGCAATAGGAGCTGCGCTGATTGCGCTGGAGGGATAAATAGAATATATGTATCCGGGGTGTCCGGTCCGAGGTGCTTTTTGACGTGAAACACGATATCTGCTATGATATCTTCTGAAAGAATATAATAAAGGAGTTGTTTCAATGAAGAATCCAAAATTCACGCTTGGCATCCGCATTGTCGCGGGATGTTATCTGATTTATCTCGCTTATCAGATTATAAGCGGCGGTCTCATGAAAGGAGAACTGCACAGCGGACAGTGGCAGTTCTGGGTTTCTTTGATCGGTTCTATTGTTTTTATTATCGTAGGCATTATCATCGCGTACCAGGCTTCAAGTGCACTGATGACTATGCGGAAAGAGGAAAAACTCAAAATCGCAGAAGAAGCAGTAGAGGAGGCGGTGCAGCAGCAGTCATCTTCTGAGAGATTTCGCAATATGAAAAGTCTGGCGGATCTGGAAGCAGGAACGTTGCACAGCGCTGCGGATTCCGCCGCAGCAGCAACAGAAGACGAATCGGGTTCCGATGCAATAGCAGAAACAGAATCAGGATCCGGCGTATCAGGCAGCAGCGAAGAAGGAATTGAATAAAAAACAATTATCCGTGTTACAAGATATGGTGCGTTTGGATTATGTCACAGACAGGATCTTGTTGTTTGGAGGCAAAAGCCCAGTAAATACGCGGAAAAACGGAAAAAAGTGGTTTACAAAAGCTTGTCAGTTTGATTATAATAGACATTAGTTTTGAAGGGTGAATTGCTTTTATACGATCAATTCATGAGAGGTGTTTTTGAGATGATAAATGCAATTCAGGAGTATATCGACTATCTGCATAACGTAAAGAAGACTTCGTATAATACAGAAATCTCATATGAGCGTGATCTCCGGAAGGCTGCAAATTATTTTGGGGAGCAGGAAATTACGGATTTCACACAGGTCACTGAGACAAACCTGAACTCATATGTGCTGCATTTGGAGAAGAATCACATGTCTCCGGCAACTGTATCGAGAAGCATTGCTTCGCTTCGCTCTTTCTACCGCTATATGATGAAAGAGAAGAAGATCGATACAGATCCGACTGAACGGCTGAAGCCGCCGAAGGTGGACAAGCATGCACCGGAGATTCTGACAAAAGAAGAGATCAAACTGCTTCTGCAGCAGCCGGATACGTCTACGCCAAAGGGGATTCGCGATAAGGCGATGCTGGAGCTGTTATATGCGACAGGAATTCGTGTGAGCGAGCTGATTCATCTGGGAGTGAATGATTTGACTCTGCAGATGGGGACTATCACGTGTTCAGAGCGCGGCAGAGAGCGGAACATTCCGTTTGGTGCTTCTGTGCTGAAAGCAGAGAAGCAGTACCTGCAGGAGGCGCGAGACGTACTTTTGAAGGGGAGGGAAAGTGATATTCTCTTCACCAACTGTCAGGGAAATCCGATGAGCCGTCAGGGATTCTGGAAGGTTCTGAAGGTTTATGTAAAAGATGCGAAGATTGAGAAGGATATTACGCCGCACACACTGCGTCACTCCTTTGCAATGCATCAGCTGCAGGACGGCAAGGATCTTAAGACGATTCAGGAAATGCTCGGACACGCAGATTTGTCGACAACACAGTCCTACATGGAGTCTCTGCAGATGCAGTGACAGGCAGTTCCATAAAAAGCAAGGAGAAAAAGACCGTTATGTCAGAATCTTCTGATATAACGGTTTTTTGCGGAAAAAGAAATGGCATTTAAAGAAATAACAAAATTACCGACACCGGAAGAAATAAAAGAACAGATTCCGTTTTCTGATGCACTGAAAAAGCTGAAGGAAGAGCGTGATGCGATGATTCAGGATGTATTTACCGGAAAATCGGACAAGTTTCTGGTAATGATCGGTCCGTGTTCTGCAGACAATGAAGACGCTGTTCTGGAGTATGTCTCGCGCCTGGCCCGCGTACAGGATGTTGTAAGCGATAAACTGATCCTGATCCCGCGTATCTATACGAATAAGCCGCGTACCACAGGCAAGGGATATAAGGGAATCGTGCATCAGCCGGATCCTGATAAAAAGCCGGATCTTGCGACGGGCCTGAAGGCCATGCGCCGGATGCATATCCGGGCTGTGGAAGTGTCAGGCCTGACAGCAGCCGATGAGATGCTCTATCCTGCGAACTGGAGTTATGTGTCGGATTTCCTTTCGTATGTGGCGATTGGTGCCCGCTCGGTGGAAAACCAGCAGCATCGCCTTACTGTATCCGGCATTGACATTCCGGCCGGCATGAAGAATCCGACAAGCGGAGATTTTTCCGTTATGATAAATTCAGTAATCGCTGCGCAGTGTCCGCACACATTCGCCTACCGCTCGACAGAGTGCCGCACGACCGGTAATCCGCTGACGCACACGATCCTGCGCGGCGCGACCAATAAGCACGGCAATTCTATTCCGAACTATCATTTTGAGGATCTGGAACTTCTGCTCGAAAAATACGACGAGACGACGCTGGTGAATCCGGCCTGCATTATCGACACGAATCATTCTAATTCAGATAAAAAATATGAGCAGCAGCCGCGGATTGCCCGTGAAGTTCTGAACAGCAGAAAATACGATGTGCGGATTGAAAAACTTGTAAAGGGCCTGATGATAGAGAGTTATCTGGTTCCGGGCGCACAGAAAATAGGCTGTGACCATGTATACGGGAAGTCCATTACGGATCCGTGTCTTGGATGGGAGGAATCGGAGCGGCTGATTTACGAGATCGCGGAGCTGGTGTAAATCCCAATTTGACGGATAAAGGAGTAACGTATGAAATTAACAACCCGCGGGCGTTATGGGCTGCGCGCCATGATCGATCTTGCGGTTCATGAGCAGGAGAGTGCAGTATCGGCACAGAGCATTGCGGAGCGGCAGGATCTGTCGGAGCGGTATCTGGAGCAGCTGATCCGCGCCATGAAGAAGGCCGGTCTTGTGAAGAGCATTCGGGGCGCAGGCGGTGGCTACCGGCTTGCGCGGCCGGCAGATCAGATTTCGGTCGGTGATATTCTCCGCGCGCTGGAAGGGAGTATCGACGCGGTGTCCTGTCCTGCCATAACAATTGAAGGAATGAAGGATACGACCGCGCAGGGCGGATCTGGCGGCGGCAGCGCCGAAGGCGATACAGCAATCACAAAGGAACTGATTGAGAAGTTTGATCTGGATCAGTTTGCACTGGCGGGAAGCGGATGCGAGGGCGCGGACTGGTGTGTGACGAAATATGTCTGGAAGCGGATTAACGATGCAATTGCGCAGGCAGTTGATTCGATCATGCTGGACCAGCTGGTAGAAGAAAGCCGTATGCTGCTTGCAGGAAAAGGTGACATGAAGACGTCTTCGCTGTGTTAAAGGCATGGACGTTTGTTTAAACGCAGGGCAGCGGGGTGAAATACGAGAAAAATGATTTATATGGATAATGCCGCGACAACGCGGATGTGTCCTGCAGCGGTGCAGGCGATGCAGCCGTATCTGACAGAGTTTTACGGCAATCCCTCAGCGATGTATCAGGCAGGACGCAGAGCCAGAGAGGCAGTGCGCAGAAGCCGGGATATCATCAGTACAATGATCGGAGCAAAGCCGGATGAGATTGTTTTCACCTCCGGGGGAACGGAGGCGGATAACTGGGCGCTGACTGCCGTACTGGAGGCAAAAAAAGAACAGGGAAGCCATATTATTACTAGCCGGATTGAACATCCGGCTGTATTGCGTACATGCGAATATCTTTCCCGTGTCCGCGGCGCAGAGATCACGTATCTGGAACCGGATGAAAATGGCATAATCCGGCCGGAGACAGCTGCGGCGGCACTCCGCCCTGACACAATTCTCCTGTCAATCATGACGGCGAATAACGAAGTCGGAACGATTCAGCCGGTGGCAGAACTCGGGCGCCTGGCACATGCACACGGCATTCTGTTTCACACTGATGCCGTGCAGGCTTTCGGACATATCCCGCTTGCCGTAAATGAGATGGATGTCGATCTGCTTTCGGCGAGCGGACATAAGTTTTACGGACCGAAGGGATGCGGATTTCTGTATATCAGAAAGGGCACCGGGATCGGTTCCATGATCCGCGGCGGCGCACAGGAATACAACCGGCGGGCAGGTACGGAAAATGTACCTGGAATTGCCGGTATGGGTGCTGCGGCAGAGGAAGCGCAGAAATGGATGAAAGACCGCATGCAGCGGGAAATGGAACTGCGTGATTATATGATTGAACGCATACGGACAGAAATACCGGGCGTTCAGCTGAACGGGCATCCGGAACAGCGGCTGCCCAATAACGTCAGTCTGCAGTTTCCGGGAATCAGTGCGGAATCAGCGCTGATCCGGCTGGATCTGCAGGGGATCGCGGCGTCAGCCGGGTCGGCCTGTTCCACAGGTTCGCTGGAACCCTCACATGTACTGATGGCGATGGGACGCAGCCGGGAAGAGGCGTTTCAGTCGCTGCGGTTTACTTTATCTTACGAGACGACGCGTGAAGAAGTGGATCAAGTTGTAGAAGCGATGAAGCAGATCTGTAATTGCGGCTAATGTAAAGAAACAGTGAAAAGGAACAGACAGTCTATGAATAAAACAGTTGTTGTCGGAATGTCAGGCGGTGTGGATTCTTCAGCAGCCGCGTATCTTCTGAAAGAACAGGGTTATCAGGTGATCGGCATCACAATGCAGATCTGGCAGGATGAGAACGCTGCTGTTCTGGAGAAAGAGGGCGGATGCTGCGGTGTTTCTGCAGTGGAAGATGCCGGACGTGTTGCAGAGGTACTCGGGATTCCGTATTACGTTGTAAACTTCAGAGATATCTTTCAGCGCCGGGTGATTGATTATTTTACAGAAGAGTATCTGGCCGGCCGCACGCCGAATCCCTGTATCGCGTGCAACCGGTACGTTAAGTGGGAGGCATTGCTGGAAAAAAGCCTTCAGATCGGAGCGGATTATATCGCGACAGGACATTATGCAACGATTACAGCACGCGAAAACGGAAGACTGGCTGTCAGCAATTCTGTTACAGCAGAAAAAGATCAGACCTATGCGCTTTATAATCTGACACAGGAACAGCTGTCCAGAACATTGCTTCCGGTGGGGCGCTATACGAAACCGCAGATCCGGGAAATCGCAGAAGCGGCTGGTCTGCCGGTGGCGCATAAGCACGACAGTCAGGAAATCTGTTTCGTGCCGGATGGTGACTATGCTGCGTTTATTGAGCGGGAACATCCGGGTGCTGTTCCGCCGCCCGGAAATTTTGTGACGCCGGACGGGAAAACACTGGGCCGGCACAAGGGAATCACACACTACACGATCGGACAGCGCCGCGGCCTGGATCTGCCGATGGGACGTCGCGTATTTGTGACGGAGATCCGGCCGGAAACCAATGAGGTGGTGGTTGGTGAGCACGAGGATGTTTTCACAGATACACTACGGGCTGATTATCTGAATTTCATGGGAATTCCGGAAATGCAGAACGGAGAGAGCGGGCTGTTTCTGACAAAAATCCGGTATAATCACAGAGGTACACTTTGTGAAATAACAAAGACAGATTCGGATGAAATCACCTGCCGGTTCCGTGAACCGGTGCGCGCGGTGACGCCCGGACAGGCAGTTGTGTTTTATACAGAAGACGGCTGCGTAGCAGGCGGCGGAACAATCATTCGCTGACGCTGATTCAGAGAGTTTACCATTTTTGTGGGTAAGAAACCTGAATTTTTGGTAATTCCTTCAAATTAACAACATTTTTCATGGGAATGTTCTACATTTTGCCATGAGAAATTACTTGATTTCCTGTTTTTATTTCGGTACAATATAAATGTTTAAGTTTTAACAAATATGGATTTGGCAGGAGGAAAAAATTAGTTATGGCTGATGCAGTAAGAGTTGCTATTAATGGTTTCGGAAGAATCGGACGTCTGGCATTCAGACAGATGTTTGGCGCAGAAGGTTTTGAGATTGTTGCAATCAACGATCTGACAAGCCCTGACATGCTGGCTTATCTTCTGAAATATGATTCTACACAGGGAAGATACGCTCTTGGCGATAAGGTTTCCAACACAGATCATTCCATCATCGTTGACGGAAAAGAGATCGAGATCTACAAGGAAGCTGACGCAAAGAACCTTCCGTGGAAAGAACTGGATATCGATGTTGTTCTTGAGTGCACAGGTTTCTATACCTCCAAGGCAAAATCTCAGGCACATATCGACGCTGGTGCTAAGAAGGTTATCATCTCTGCTCCGTCAGGAAATGATCTTCCGACCATCGTTTACAACACAAACCACGAGACACTGACAGAGAACGACGATATCATCTCTGCAGCATCCTGCACAACAAACTGCCTGGCTCCGATGGCTAAGGCTCTGAATGACCTGGCTCCGATCGAGTCCGGTATCATG
>CAZRNI010000106.1:0-8100 GCA_964601425.1 uncultured Eubacterium sp.
TCAGGTTGCAGACACTGTCGTACTAGTCAAACCCAACACCTCACGCGAACTCACTAAAAGCCCCCTTAGAATGAGAACAAACATGATTATCGATATTCACACACACATTTTTCCGGATAAGATTGCGAAATCCACGATCGAACTTTTGAGCAGTAAGTCCCACACGCCGCCTTTTTCGGACGGAACAGCGGACGGACTGGCGATGCATGCGAAAGAAGCCGGCGTAGACCTTTCTATTATTCTTCCTGTGGCTACTTCCGCAAAGCAAGTGGCAAAGATTAATCAGTCTGCGCTGGACGCCAGAGCTATTAATCTGGATAAAGGGCTGCTTTCTCTGGCCGCGATGCATCCGGACTGCGATTACTTCAAGGCACAGATGGAATGGATTGCTGCAAACGGGTTTAAGGGCATTAAAATACATCCTGTCTATCAGGGTGCTGATCTGGATGATCCCCGCTATCTGGCGATCATGCGGTTCGCGGCCAGGCTGAATCTGGTTGTCGTAACACATACCGGGCTTGATATCGGATATCCCGATGTTGTGCACTGTACGCCGGAAATGGCCGCAAATGTGATGGAAAAAGTTCCGGATGTGAAGCTGGTGCTTGCGCATATGGGCGGCTGGAAGGAATGGGACCGCGTCCTGAAGCTTCTGCCGGGGAGCGGCGCGTTTCTTGATACATCTTTTTCGATTCGCGAAATCACGCCGCTGAATGACGGCTATCACAAAAAAGAAGATCTCCCGCTCCTTCCGCCGGAGATGTTCTGTGAGATGGTGAACGCCTTCGGCGCGGATCACATCCTGTTCGGAACGGACAGTCCCTGGCGTGACGCAAAGGCAGAAATGGACTGGATCCGTGCGCTGCCGCTGCCGGATGATGCAGTCCGGGCGATTCTCGGAGATAATGCTGCCGGGCTGCTGCAGATCAATGGTAATTAGCGTATTTGCTATATAGCAAAATATAAGCAGGATATACATAAATAATGCCGGCTCTCAAAGAGCCGGCATTATTTATGTTGACGATCTGATCTTCAAGAGGCCAACCGCTCATCAACGTGTTCCTTGTCTGAATTATATTAAGGCTTCAATATTCTGTCAAGCGACGCTGTGCGATCTATGCCTGAGGAAATATGTTATCTCAGCAGACTGTAACACTCCGTCCTGCATTTTTCTTTGTAAAATACTTCCTGTATTGTTTCAGCATTTTTTTATTTTCTTTTTTCTTCCCTGTCTTCACCTGAATCTTTGTTACCTTCGACTTCTTCAATGATCCTTTTACAGAAGTCTTCCCCAGCAGTTTTGTTTTTAATACAATGGTCTTTGCCCTGCTCTTTGCGAATGCATTTTTTGCGAGCCGCATGACATTCGCGCCGATTGTTACTTTTCTTATCTTCTTTCCGGTGAAAGCCTTCGCAGCTACGCCGACGACGTTATACGTTTTTCCGTCAGAAAGTACGACTCTGTCCGGCACTGTGACATTCTTCTTGTTTTTTGCTTTTGTAAAGAGAACCGTTCCCGGCCTGTCACCTGCTGATGTCCCCGCTGCACCCGTAACCTGAAATTCCTGTCCGCCTGTCATACAGACTGTACCGCGTGTCAGCTGTTGTTTTTGGCTTCCTGCCGGACCGGATCCTCCGCTGCCCGCGCCTGTCCCGGCGCCCCGGTTTACCGTACCGCTGCCGGCAGTACTGTTTCCGTTGCTGCCGCTGCCGCCGGTTTCGGTTTCGTCCGAATTTTTCGTGACAGTAAGAACAGCGGTATACTTCGTATTGTCTAATATTGTCTGCGCCGTATATAAGGTTTCCGAAGCCGTCTCCTGCTTGCTGATCTCCTGTATAGAAACCTTCTGTGTATCATTGCACCTGCTGCAAATAAACGTTGCCTCAGCTGTATAGCCGCCCTGGTTATTATCTTTCCAGTCCCAGAACGCCTTATAATCATGTCCGGGTGCCTGATCAGTGAGATCCTCTTCCCGGAGCCGGGTCACTGCATTTTCATCCGCATACAGCTTTCCGCAGGTTTCACATTTCCAGTATGCAACCGTTCCGTTCTCTGTACATGACGCGGGAACGGCTTCAAAGAAATGCAGATCATGGGCAGCTCTGCCGGGTATATAATCTGTTTCTGACAACTTTAATGCATCCGGCGAATATTGATTTCTGGTATCCTCATCATACACATAGGAAATCTGACTGTTTCCACAGGGGATGGTATACGAAACCGCGCTGTCTTCCTCCCCGTCATACCCGCTTAAAAACAGTTCTCCGTCTGCGCCGATTGCTTCGCTGTCGGAATTGGTTATGTCGGCAAGAAATGTTTTTTCTGCGTAGCCGGATTCCTGTACCACTGCAGAACCGTCCCCGGCAGGAGTCGATTCTGGGTCGGCAGTTTCCTCTCCGATCGTTACAAGATTCCACATATGTCCGCCGAGATCTACCCCTGCATTTGTGAATCCGGTCACTGAAATACACCTGATATCTGCATCAAACGAACTCAGATCGCAGAGATACTGAAAAGCTTTGGAATATCCTTCGCAGACTACATTTGTTGTTTCATCTCCGTCGAACACCCAGACCAGCTGCCACGGGTCGCCGTAGGGTATTGTATCATTTGAAGAGTCATCCGTTTCATCAGCATCATTTTCTTCAGCATCCGGTTCAGCTTTCAGATCGATATAATACGAAACACTGCTGCAGATTGCATCTTTATAGGCATCCAGCTTTTCAAAATCAGACAGGCCGGCTTTTGCGTCTACAAGCTCTTTTGCATATTTTGCTGCGCTTGAAGCGCTTTTTGTCTTTTCCTGGTCGGTTTCATAGGTATGCGTTTTCCCTGTTGAAGAATAATCTTTTGATACCGCAAAGCCAATGGAAAACCCTTCAAGAGAACTTATATATGCTTCGCCATTTTCATCTGTCCCATATGTTATATGATATTGGGGGCTACTGATTCCCACCGTTTTATCAAACCAATACAGTTCATATGGGAGATCCGCCACAAGCGCATAAAATACAGCTCCGATGTGTAATTCTGATCGCTCTAATACTATGCGAGCTGCTTCATCATTGTTAGTGCCCACTTCATCCATCAGGATTTCTACTCCCAGATCCGCTTCGTGATATAATTCTGGTTCAATCCCGATCTCTTCAGCCGTAATCTCCCAGCTCGTTACCGTCTCTTCTCCAGCTGCCACATCGCAGATCTTATCCCGAAGAATCTGATAGGCCTTTGCATCCGGTCCTTCCAGTTTCTTACCCTGGCTTCCTCGTTCGGTTTCGGAAAGCGCCGGTGTAGAGATAATTTCCTCTTCAAACTGCTCATTTACATATCCGGCAAAAAGCGTTTCTTCATCCGGCAGGGAGGCTTCCGCAAACTGCATCGATTCCGTAACAATTACTTCAGTCTCCTGCTGCAGCACAGCATTTTCCCGCGTATTTTCTCCAGAACTTTCCACAGTCCCGTCTACCGCTCCTCCGGTTTCAGACGTAACAATTTCTTCCCCCCGCACAAAAAGCGCATGCGTACATACCAGTATTATCAAACTGATTACAGCCACTGCGATATACTGCAGATTTTTCATCATCATCCGCTCCTCCTCTTACTGCTTTTGGAGTTTCCTGTCTGTACCTGCGATCAGCCGCCTTCTGAGGCGGCGGGATGTCTTCCACCGGTGTATTACTTCACGCGAACTCTGACTGTTTTACTGGTTCCGTCCTGTGCATAGATATCAATATTACAGGTTCCCTTTTTCTTCGCCTTTATGACTCCTTTTTTCGTTACTTTTGCGATTGCCGGGGCAGATGATTCGTAAGAAAGTACCCGGAACTGCCGGACTTGCTTTCCATTCACCGGAATTTGCTTTATCTTCAGACGGATTTTCTTCCCTTTTTTCAGCGTGATCTTTGCCTTGCTGCCGGTCAACTTTTTAATGTTGCCGTTTTTTCCGCCGGCTGTTGCGGCATAGACTGCCTTACTGACGGAAATAATACGTTTCTCGCCATAGCTTGTCGTCTTGTATGCGGCGATCACAATCTTATAATAGGTATTCTGCTTCAGCTTGCTGCCGTTGATTTTTTTCAGTGTGAACGACCTGACACTTCCGCCTGAAAGATCCGCCACTTTTTTATATCGTTTATTCGCGCTGCTTTTATTGGCATAAACCAGATAACCGGACGCCCCGCTCACGCGGTTCCACTTGATCTTCAGTGACTTCTTTTTTGCAGATGACAGCCGCGCCATAAGCGTTTCATAGCGGGATCCGGCCGAATCAACGTTTTTCTTCATAGCTGTGAGAAGATTATCCAGCGCATCTGCAGTAATATGTCCGGCTTCATCTTCCGATGCCGCCTCCGCAGCAATCTGCTCTTTTTCAGCCTGCTGTAATCTGGCTTCTTCCTGTGCCTTCTTAGCCGTTTCCTCCAACACAGCAATTTTCTGATAAATTGCCGTCAGATCCTCCACCTGTTTCCGTCGGGCAGGATCTTCAAATGCGGCCGCCTGCTGTTCAGGTGCAAGCGAATCCCAGGCACTGTAAGCCTGTCTGACAGCACTTACTTTTTCCTCATCTTCCAGGCGGATCGTTTCTTCTGAACTATCTGCCACTGCCCGGGATATTTCATCCATAACCCGGTCAATTTCTTCCTGGGCGGCCGTCACCGCATAATCCTGTGACTGATATGTCTTATCGTCAAATACAACCGATGCACGATACATTGTTATTCCGTCCGGCTGTTCTTCTTTTTCAACCGATGCATTAACTGTCTCAGTCTGTCCGCAGACATCACAGGTAAATACCGCCGCTGCGACGTACCCCTCGGCCGTCCACTTCCAGCTCCAGTCCGGTTCTGCCGTATATATATGTCCGACGGGATCGAGCTCCACCTTCTTCGTCTGTACGGTAAATAACTCGTTTGAGAAGGCCGCTGTAAATGTATGTACTTCAGATTTATCACAGGCAGGTGCTTCTGTGATTTCACATGTGGTTTCTGCTGTTTCCGTAATAACATGCGTCTCGTCATTCTTGCAGATTGTGACTGCAGTGACTGATTGATTGTCGCCTGACCAGGTATATTCCGGTTCTCCGTAATTATGACCGGTAGGTGGGATTTCTACTTCGATTTCTGTGCTATAAAATGATTTGTTCGCGAATGCGGCCGTATACAGCACACTTCCTGCTGACTCACAAGTCTCTTGTGTCAGAACCTTTGTCTGAATCTGATCCGTTGTTTCATGCAGTACATGAGAGGAATCATGTTTGCAAACCGCCGATGCTGTCGCAGACGAATAATCGTCCGCCCACGTGTATGTCCTGTTCTCGTAGTCATAATCGTGTCCGAGCGGCTCTTTCGTATCCACTGTTTTTATATAAGCGCAGTCTTCATCCTGACAGGTATACATTGTCCGCTCAGGATTCTCACAGTCAACGTTCTGTACAATCACCCCGGCATCAAAACTATGTTCCGCATCCTCTGTGGAAAATGCAGTTTTGGAAAGGATGCGTTCTTCTGCCGTATAGGAGGCAATCGTGTCATCATCATATTGATAGACCATGCTGCGGGTTCCCGTCAGCGGAATCGTATACCCGTTTTCATCCGCATTTGTGACAGACCCCTTCAGGAAAAGCTGTCCGCTTGAACCTATGGTGCCGGTATCACTGTTTGTCACATCCGCCATATAGTTATTTCCATTGATCCGCACCACATTCCACATGTGATTTCCGGAGGTACTCGGGCCTTTCATGTTTCCCGTCATGGAATTGCAGACAATCTCATTGTCGAAATCGCTCTGATCACAGAGATACTGAAACGCTTTGGAATACCCCTCGCAGACAACATTCGTTGATGTATCATTGTCAAACACATAAACCATCTGCCAGGGATCTCCATACGCCGCATCACTGCTGCCGTATGTCACATTACGATTGTAAGAAACACGATTGCAGATCTCCTGTTTATAGTTAATCAGCTTTTCCGCATCCGGTCTTTCCGCGTTCTCTGCCACGATTGCTTTCGCATTCTCCGCAGCGGCCGTGGCCCGGCCGCACTGCACTGCATCTGTCTGATAACACTTTTCAGCCGTTGTGTCTGCAGCGTATGCCGCCGCGACAGGCATACTGATCCGAAACGGATCTGACAGATAAATAGAAACGACCTCTCCTGTGTTTTTGTTTATCATTCTGGTCCATGTGTTATGACTGTATCCGATTGTTTTATCAAACCAGTACATCTCATAGGGATGATCGGCAATGAGCGCATTCATAACCTTTTTGATATTAAATCCGGCGCGTTCATATGCTTTTTCAATCACATATCTGTTTCCATTCATCTCATAAACAAGAGAACTCTCACCCAGGTCGGCAGCAGTAAATTCGATCTTCTTCAACCCCAGATCAGCCAGTGACATCGTAACAATAGTCGAGGACAGTTTCCCTTCCGCAACCGCACAGATTTTTTCCTCCAGAATCTGATATGCTTTTGCATTGGCTCCTGTCAGCTTGCTGCCCTGCGTGACTCTTCTGGCCTTCAGCATTATTTTCCCCGGCGTCGGGGCACCGTAAAACAATTGATTGACATAGCCGGCAAAAAGCTCTTCGGAATCATCTCCTGCCGCTGTCTCTGAAACAGTTTCTTCCATTTCCTCCTGAATATATGACGCATCGGGATCCGACTGTTCACCGGCAATACCGTCAGAAGATTCTGTAGTGTAATTTTCCACAGCAAAAACAGACAATGGCGTGCCTGTACATACCATTGCCGCAAGTAGTATCACTGCAAGCTTATAAATTTTTTTCAGCATAAAATATCTCCGGCGCAAGCTTCGTTTGTATCCTGTAATACGCCAAAACAAAAATCGCGCCCGGAGCCGGCGGATCAAACATTCGCCTGATTAACACGTCAGCTCCTGTGTGTTATTAATATGTATACTATACCAACAAATGCCCTATTTCACAAACAATAATTTATAAAACCGCGATAATTATCGTTGACAATAATCATATCCTTAGGTTATAATAATATTATGTAATTCGCTTGATTTAGGAGGACATACTATGACACTTGAAGAATTACGCCACAGAAAAATTGCGCTCGGATACACCAATCAGAAATTATCAGAGCTGACCGGCATTCCGGTAAATACCATTCAGCGGTTCTTTGCCGGTAAAACAAAAAATCCACGACCGTCAACGCTTCGGGCCCTGGAGCATATCCTGCTGCCCCGGGATACTTGGGCAGACCATCCGGCCACGGATACCCTTTCCCTCGTCCATGAAACGCTGGCCGCCTACGGCCTCTTGAAACAACCCGGTGAATATACGCTGAAGGATTATCTGCTCCTGCCGGACGACCAGCGCGTAGAGCTGATCGACGGCGTATTTTACGACATGGCCGGCCCAAGAACCTGGCACCAGGCAATTGCAGGTTACATCTATAAGCACTTTCTGGATCATGTCATGGGACACAAGGGTCCCTGCTTTCCTTTCATATCCCCGGTCGACGTACAGCTGGATGCAGATGATAAGACCGTCGTACAGCCGGACGTTCTGGTCGTCTGTGACCGGGAAAAATATAAAAACGGGCGCATTTACGGCGCGCCTGATCTGGTGATCGAGGTTCTTTCACCATCTACTAGAAAAAAGGATATGCAGCTGAAATACCACAAATACGGAAATGCGGGCGTAAGGGAATATTGGATCGTCGATCCGTCAAATAAGACAGTGATCCAGTACAATCTGGTAGATAATACGCCGCCCGCCATTTACAGTTTTTCAGATACGGTTCCTGTACTGATCTGGGTCGGCGCCTGCCGGATTGATTTCAAAGAAATGTATGATTTGATCTCGTTTCTGATGGAGGATGCAGAATCAATTCTTTCCGGTTGAACCGAAGCCGCCGCGGTCTGCGCCGTCCAGCGCGCCTTCCTCAAACACAACCTTTGGCTGATGTTCCATCACGCGGAACTGACAGATCCTGTCATTCTTATGAATCACTGTATCACGCAGTGCATAAACCGGCATAAACCACCAGTCATTCGGACCGCAGTACGTCTCATCAATAAAGAACAACTCAAACTTCTGAATTATACAGAAAATCTAATAGTTG
>CAZRNI010000107.1:0-8097 GCA_964601425.1 uncultured Eubacterium sp.
AAATAGAAGCAAACACCCCGGCAAACCCAGATTTGTAAATACGGAAAGGATACCTGAAAAATGCCTGATATTGATAAGATAAAAAAATATCTCGCGGCGTATGACGGCCCGGACGTAAATATCATGGAGGTCTGCGGAAGTCACACCGGCGCGATTGCCCGCTTTGGCATTCCGGGCATGCTTTCAGAGAGAATCCATCTGATTTCAGGCCCCGGATGTCCGGTCTGTGTGACGCCGTCTGCTTATATTGACCGGCTGATTGAACTTTCTCTGCAGCCGGACACCTGCGTTGTTACGTTTGGGGATTTGCTGCGGGTACCGGGCAGTGAACGCAGTCTTTCACAGGCAAAGGGAGAAGGCGCGCACGTCGAGATGGTTTACGCGCCGACTGATACAATCAGGCTGGCAGAAACGGAGCCGGAAACAACATTTGTATTTGCTGCAGTCGGATTTGAGACAACGATGCCGGCGTATGCACTGCTGCTGGAGGAGGTGATCCGAAAGCAGCTTTCGAATGTGAAATTGCTTACAGCACTCAAGACAATGCCGGAAATCATCTGCCGGCTGATGGATGCAGGGGCACCGATCGACGGATTTATCGCGCCGGGGCATGTTTCGGTAATCACCGGTTCGGCGGTGTATCAGCCGATTGCGGAAAAATACAGGATTCCTTTTGGCGTTGCCGGATTTCAGGGGACTGAGCTCCTGATTGCGATCTACGGGATCGTGCGTGCTTATGGATGTGGAAAAGTTATGAACTTCTATCCGTCTGTCGTATCAGAAGAGGGCAACACGCTCGCACAGCAGGCGGTGCGTAAGTACTTTGAGCAGGCCGATGCCGCATGGCGCGGCATCGGCATGGTAGAAGGTTCGGGACATGTATTAAGAGAGGCGTATCAGATCTATGATGCGGGAAGCCGTTCCTTGAATGACGACCACAAGAAAAACAGCGCCTGCTGCTGTGACAGAATTCTGACAGGTGAGATGCGGCCGAACCAATGCCCGCTTTTTGGAAAAGTCTGCACTCCGCTCTCCCCGCAGGGGGCATGCATGGTTTCTACAGAAGGCAGCTGCTTTTCATGGTTCAGTAATCACAGAACCAGATGACAGGTGTCTTAAAACCTGTATTATTATGACGATTCCGGAGACATTATTTTAAAAACAATCAGGCAGGTGATTTACATGCAGAATGATACAATTATGATGGTACATGGCAGCGGCGGAGATGCGACAGGCACATTGATTCATGAAATCTTTGCAGATGCATTTTCCAATGACGTGCTGAACCAGATGGAAGACGCGGCGGTTGTTCCCGGTTCCGGAACCATTGCTGTAACAACAGACAGTTTTGTCGTCACTCCGCTGGAGTTTCACGGCGGAGACATCGGAAGACTTGCGGTGTGCGGAACAGTCAATGACCTCCTGATGCGCGGCGCAGTGCCGAAATATCTGACCTGTGGTTTTATCCTGGAGGAAGGGCTTTCTGTCAAATTGCTCAGAAAGCTTGTGTGCTCCATGGCTGAAACGGCCAGAGAAGCCGGCGTACAGACCATAGCCGGAGATACCAAGGTAATAGAAGGCTCCGGCGGATGCTACATCAATACGGCCGGTGTCGGATTTATACCGGATGGCACGAATGTCTCTGCGCAAAATGCCGAATCAGGCGATGTGATTCTGGTCTCCGGTACGATGGGGGATCATCACGCAGCACTTCTTTCGGAACGGATGAACATTCAGAATGACATAGCAAGTGACGCTGCACCTCTGACGGATATGGTTTCCGGCCTGACGACAACCGGGATCCCGCTGCATACGATGCGTGACATTACCCGGGGCGGTCTGGGGACTGTTTTGAAAGAGCTTGCTGTGGCATCACAGAAAACGTTTATAATCCGGGATGATGCTGTTCCGGTAAGCGAGAAAGTGCGTGGATTCTGCGGGCTTCTGGGACTGGATCCGCTGTACATGGGAAACGAAGGAAAACTGGTTGCAATCGTTCCGGCAGAATATGCGCAGCAGGCTTTGGAAATTATACGAGTCTCCCGTTACGGAGAAGATGCGGCTGTGATTGGTCATGTCTCAGATGAGGAGCCGGGAGAATTATATGCCGAAACTTCAATCGGCGGAAGACGTGTGCTGGACATATTGCAGGGAGAAGGACTTCCGCGGATCTGCTGATATCAGGCTCAAAAGCCCTGAACGCACTGCATTTATGCATGCGCGGACATGGGGGATTGAGCCGCCCCGACATGAAAATGGAGGGACTTGAATTTTTGAAAGGAATTATACCCTATGAATGAATATGACAAGGCTGTACTGCAGTGCTTTCTGGAGAAGCAGGAACAGCTGTTTCCGGAACCGGTTGCAGAGACAGAGGAAGAGGCTGCGTGGTTTCTTGAGGATATGATGGCAGTTGTTGTATCTTCTGCGCGTGAGGTTGTGCAGTATTTTGAAGAAGCAGGTGTGGATTTTTCAGAAGAAGAGATTTTGGAAGCATCCGAAGTGTTTCCGGTCGGAGACGGCAGATATCTGATCGTAGAAGGATAAAAAACATCTGCGCAAAATGTAAGACGTTCTGCGCAGACGGAGAATGACCCAAATAAAAAGGCCGCCGTATCATGATGAAAGAAAATAGAATTATACAATGAGTCCGGTCACCAGTGCGGCACCAGCGGCACAGAGTGCAACTACAATCAGCGGGCGGTCAAACCATGCGAGAAGTAACGCGACTGCCGTTCCGACGGCAGCGGTTATCATACTGCCGGTCGCATAAAAGATCGACGGAATGGTCATGGCAGAGAGAACCGCGTAAGGAATGTAGTGCATCAGGCTGCGGAAAAACCGCGATGTGATCTGTTTCCGGAAGAGCGTAAAGGGCAGCATACGGATCAGATATGTCACAAGTGCCATGATTAATATGTATCCGAGAATTGTCATGATAAGGATTCCTCTTTTACAGATTCTTTATTTGCCGGTGCTTTATCTGTATCATCGATGTCTTCAACAGGAAAGAATACTGCGCCGAACAGGGCAGCAGCAACAGCACAAATGATCACTGAGAAACCGCCTGACACAAATGTAAGTACATAGCGGAACAGAAGACTCAGCGCGATGGCGGCAGCTGCGACGTAAAGGACGCGGCGGTCTTGTTTGATAACCGGAACCACGATGGCAATGAACATGCCGTACAGCATGATTCCCATTGCTTCCGTGACAGCGGGCGGAAGTATTTCTCCTGCTGCAGCGCCGAGAAATGTACCGAGAACCCAGCCAAATGCAGAGATCAGGATCATACCGCCCATATACGGAGGAGAGACTTTTTTCTCTCTTGCGTACGCCATGGCGAAGATTTCATCCGTAATACCATAGGAAAGCAGAAGACGCTGCGGTGTGCGGAAGGAATCATCCAGCCGCTGCGACAGTGAAAGTGCCATCAGCGCGTAACGCAGGTTGATGACAAGCTGTGTCAGAATGATTTCAATGACGCCGCCGGCTGCTGCGATTACCTCGATACCGGCAACCTGGCCGGCAGAGGTGAGATTTGCTGCAGAAAGAATGACTGCTTCAAAAATATTAAATCCTGCACCGATTGCCAGGATTCCGATGCCAAAAGATACGGACAGATAGCCGAGCCCGATGGGCAGTCCGGCCAGCAGTCCTTCACGAAATTCACGGCCCATTTCATATCTCCATAATGATGTATCTCAACTGTCCCGGCATGAAGCCGGCAGCATAGCTCCCATAAGAAACTCAAAAAATAATCAAGACTGACATCTTCCTATTCTAAGCGTAAGGCGGTATTTCTGCAAGATGATTTTTGCTGCTGCGCGAATATCCATTTTTGTACACGGAAAAGGAGAAATCTATGAAAGACATTGCATCCCTGATCCCGCTTTCAACCCGGCGTTTTACATCGGGCCGGTTTGAGATTGTAGAAGACCTGCTTGAAATAGCGGGTCAGCAGAAAGTTTTTTCCTATATGAGTATCCGGGACGGGGTCTGTATCCTGCCGTTCTATCAGGGAAAAATCGTTCTGCTGCATGAGTACAGATATCCGCTGCATGATTATCAGTGGTCTGTTCCGGGAGGGATTCTTGACGGGGAGGAGGCCCCCGCGGAGGCTGCGTCCAGAGAACTGATGGAAGAAACCGGATTTCAGGCGGGAGAAATCCATCCGCTTGGAAGCGTGTATACATCTTTTGGATCAAGTGATGAACGAATTCATCTTTTCTGGACGGAATGTACCATGCGCCTGGAGAGCACGCCGGAGGAGACAGAATTTCTCGAGGTTTATCTGAAAGATGAAGCAGAATTCCGCGGGATGGTCGCGGGCGGCATGTTTATGCACGGAGCCGGTCTTGCTGCATGGGGCCGATATCTGAATGAAAGGCAGTGCGCCGAATCGGCCTTTCCGGTCTGCGGGGCATAAAACAGGAATGAATCATATCATTCAGGAATAAAGAAAAAAGATATTCGTATGCCGGAAGCGAAGGACATCGGTTGACATTACGGAAAAATCCATATAATATCTTAGGGATGTATTTTGAAAAAAGCCATGACAGCAGCATTCCGAATGGCTCAGACAGATGAGGAGGAATTGTTGGAGATGAAAATTATCTATCAGGTAGAAGACAAGCCGCCATTTTCACAAAATATTGTATTTGCCTTCCAGCAGCTGCTTGCCATTATAGCTGCAACGCTTCTGGTACCGACACTTGTCAATCTTGGCAAAACAGGTGTATCTGAAGTGACAATGAGCCAGCCGGCCGCTCTTTTCGGGGCCGGCGTCGGCACGCTCACCTATATAGCATTTACAAAACGGAAAAGTCCGGTATTTCTCGGCAGTTCTTTCGCGTTTATTTCCCCGCTGATCGGCGCGTGCTCCTTCGGATATTTCGGCATTCTTCTGGGGGCGTTTTTTGCGGGTGCAGTTTACGTAGTCATTGCTCTGATCGTCAGTGCAGTCGGAACAGGCTGGGTTGACCGTCTGATGCCGCCGGTTGTCATTGGCCCGACCGTGGCGCTCATTGGATTATCTTTATGCGGGTCAGCAGTAAACAATCTGAACAATACGGCAGTCGGTGATTATAATCTGATTGCAATTCTCTGTGGTATCATTGCATTTCTTGCAACAATCATTGCGTCGGTCAAAGGCGGAAAAAAGGCGCAGATGGTGCCGTTTATTATAGGAATTCTGGCCGGATATGCTGTTGCGGCATGCTTTACAATCATCGGTATGATGACGGGAAATGATTATCTTAAGGTCATGAGCTTTACACCGCTTTCCGCGAATTTCAATCCGTTTGGCATCAGCAGTATCATAAGCGTTCCGTCGTTTACGTTTGCCGGTATCATGCAAAACGGAACCGCTGCACTGCAGGGAGCATCGGGCGTTCTTCAGATCTTTTTGCTGTTTGCACCGGTTGCGCTGGTCGTCTTTGCAGAGCATATAGCAGACCATGAAAACCTGAGTTCAGTCATCGGAAGAAATCTGATCAAAGAACCCGGCCTGCACAGGACGCTGCTCGGCGACGGAATCGGGTCCATTGTAGGCGCTGTCTTTGGCGGATGTCCGAATACGACATATGGTGAAAGCATCGGCTGCGTAGCAATCACGGGAAATGCATCTGTATCTACGATCACGATCGCTTCTGTTATGTGCATTCTGCTGTCATTCTTTTCACCGTTTGTTGCTTTTGTCAATACAATACCGGTGTGTGTTATAGGCGGAATTTGCATCGCACTTTATGGATTTATTGCAGTCAGCGGTCTGAAGATGCTGCAGGTGGTAGATCTGAACGATAACCGGAATCTTTTTGTAGTCAGTACGATTCTGGTACTCGGAATCGGCGGACTGGTATTGGATTTTAAGGTGGTACAGATAACAAGTATTGCGACGGCGCTGATTATGGGTATTATCGTCAATATGTTTCTTAACAGAGATGGAGAAAAGGCATGAAGATTGGATTTGACAACGAAAAATATCTGAAAATGCAGTCCGACCGGATCAAGGAGCGGATCGGTAATTTCGGCGGCAAGCTGTATCTGGAATTTGGCGGCAAGCTGTTTGATGATTATCATGCGTCCCGTGTTCTTCCGGGATTTGCACCGGACAGTAAAATCCGCATGTTGTCCCAGATCAAAGAAGATGTGGAAATCGTTGTCGCGATCAATGCCGGTGATATAGAAAAGAACAAAATCCGCGGTGATCTCGGAATCACCTATGCGTTGGATGTTCTGCGGCTGATCGATGCATTCCGCGGATACGGACTGTATGTCGGAAGTGTGGTTCTTACCAGATTTACAGGTCAGGAGAGCGCAGTTGCCTTCCAGAAGAAGCTTGAGACACTGGGTGTGAATGTTTACCGCCACTATGTCATTGAAGGATATCCGAATAATGTTCCTCTGATTATCAGCGAAGATGGTTTTGGAAAAAATGAATATATCGAAACGACAAAATCGCTGGTCGTTGTCACTGCACCCGGACCGGGCAGCGGTAAGATGGCAGTCTGTCTGTCGCAGCTGTATCATGAAAATCTTCATGGTGTAAAAGCGGGATATGCAAAGTTTGAAACATTTCCGATCTGGAATATCCCGCTGCAGCATCCGGTGAATCTGGCTTATGAGGCGGCTACAGCGGATTTGAAAGACGTCAATATGATTGATCCCTATCATCTCGAGGCGTACGGGGAAACAACGGTTAATTATAACAGAGATGTGGAAGTATTCCCGGTGCTGAATGCGATGTTTGAAAAGATCTACGGATCTTCACCGTATAAGTCACCGACAGATATGGGCGTCAATATGGCGGGAAACTGTATTTTCGACGATGAAGCGGTCCGGCATGCGGCGCGGCAGGAAATCATCCGGCGCTACTACAATGAGATGTGCCAGATCCGGAAGGGAGCGGGCAATCAGGAAGCTGAGGCAAAGCTGGAGCTGCTGATGAATAAAGCCAATCTCTCAATCGAGGACAGACCGGTAATCGCTGCTGCAAATCAGAAAGCTGAAATAACAGAGCAGCCGGCAGCTGCGATTGAGCTGCCGGACGGAAGGATTGTGACAGGGCGGACAACGTCGCTGCTCGGCGCATCTTCCGCGATGCTGCTGAATGCACTGAAGGCACTGGGCGGAGTAGAAGACAGTGTCAAGCTGATCTCTCCGAATGTTATCCGGCCGATCCAGCATCTGAAGGTCGAACATTTTGGCAACAGCAATCCGCATCTGCATATTAATGAGATATTAATAGCACTTACTATTTCCGCAGAAACCAATCCCGCAGCGGAGATTGCTATGACACAGCTGGAAAAGCTGAGCGGATGCGAAGCGCATTCGTCGGTCATTCTTTCCTCTACGGATGAGACGACATTTAAGACACTCGGTGTTAATCTGACCTGTGAACCGCGTTATCAGAATAAGAAGCTGTTTCATAAATAAGCAGGAAGAGCTGCGGCCTGTGATTTAGTCTGGAGAAATAAAAAACCGCATCCGGTTCGGATGCGGTTTTTATGCGATTAGATGATGCTGATATTATTCAGAAACGATTGCGCCTGTCGGGCATGCGCCTTCGCAAGCACCGCAATCGATGCAGGCATCAGCGTCGATGACATACTGTGTATCTCCACTGGAGATAGCGCCTACCGGGCACTCGCCTTCACATGTTCCGCAGGATACACATGCATCTGTAATAGTTCTAGCCATTCTGAAAGTCCTCCTTTAAATTTATATCAAAACTGATATACTTTTTTCATTAAGTGCATTATATATGATTGCACAATAGAAGGCAAGTATTATTTTCAAAAAAAATAGTTATTTACGACTAATTATCTGAATATTTCCGCGATGTTCAAAATGTCGTCGCGAGTAGTTAAGAAAATTCAGACAACAATATTTGCGCCTTTTTTGTTTACTTTTCCAAAAGCATGTGGTAGAATACTTACTGCCTTGCTCTCTGCCATGACAGAGGGCCAAATGTCCAAAAGGAGGAAGAAAGATGAACAAATATGAACTGGCACTTGTTGTAAGTGCAAAGCTCGAAGACGCAGCACGCGCTGACGTTGTCGAGAAGGCAAAAGGATTTGTGACCCGTTATGAAGG
>CAZRNI010000108.1:0-1284 GCA_964601425.1 uncultured Eubacterium sp.
CGCCTGAGTCAACGCCAGAGCCGACAGCGGCGCCGGAAGCAACGACAATGCCAGAGCCAACGCATGAGTCAACGCCAGAGCCGACGCCTGAGTCAACGCCAGGGCCGACAGCGGCGCCGGAAGCAACGACAACGCCAGAGCCAACGACAATGCCAGAGTCAACACCTGAGCCAACGACAGCGCCAGAGCCAATACCGACAGTTACGCCGATGCCGACAGCTACGTCTACGCCGACCGCTATGCCAGATCTGACAGTAGAACCGACTCCGACCGCGGAACCAACCCCGACTGCAGTCCCGACTTCGACGCCGGCGCCGCAGGGCGAGGTACCGCCGGAACCCGGCGACAAAGTGTCAGGCTGGACGGTAGAGAAGGTTGACGGAGTGCTGGTTACAGAGATGAGCCGGGTTGTGCGTGTCAAAAAAGAGATGAATGACATCAGGATCCGGCTGGAGATGACAGACCATGCGGGCGGCAGTACAGAGAAAAAGACGTATTGCTTCAGTATTGATCGCACCGCCCCGGAAGTGAAGATTCAATATGATGAGAACCGGTCGGAAGATGGCATGTTTTTTAAGAGCGGACGGACAGTAGAAATAACGGTGAAAGACCGGAATTTTGATCCGGAGCTGGTGTCAGTTGAAGTGACCCGTGATGGCAGGCAGCTATTAGCAGGGGAATCGGCTGGTAACATTGTCTGGACGACGGGAAAACACGCGGATATGCACACGGCAAATGTTCAGTTTTCAGAAGACGGGGTTTATGACTTTTCTGTCCGGGCGGCAGACCGGGTCGGGTTGGTATGTGATACACCTGTTTTTGCATCCGGGACGGCTGCTCCGACGCATTTTGTTGTGGACCGCACAGCACCTTTGGTCCGTGTGTCTTACGACAATAATAATGCAGAAGGAGGAATGTATTTTAAAACTCCGAGGATTGCCCATGTTACGATCGCCGAGCAAAATTTTGTCCCGGAAAACGTGCGGATCGGCACCGGGGCGGGAGTGGTCACACCAAAGTGGAAATCAGACGGGCGTATGCATACGGCGGAGATATCATTTACGGCAGACGGCAGCTACCACTTATCTATTCAGGTAACGGACCGGGCGGGAAATCCTGCAGACGAATTTTCGGCCGGCGGTGCAGCTGCTCCTGAAACATTTATCATTGATCAAAGGATTGAATCCCTGAAAATATCAGGGGTGAAAGATGGTGTGTTTTATCGCAGAGACGTTCAGATTGAGATTGCTGCGGTTGATCAGAATTATGCTGCTTGCAAGGTTC
>CAZRNI010000108.1:1294-8096 GCA_964601425.1 uncultured Eubacterium sp.
ACCTGGATGGATGAGCAGGAGCGTGACGTAACAGCGGAGATTTTTGGGAAAATCGAAGAGGCAAAGCAGGGGTGGACGGGCAGCGGCAGGATCCGTGCAGTGAATCCGAAGCAGGACGGGCTATATGAGCTGCAGGTGGTGTTACAGGATCTGGCCGGAAATGAAAAAACAGAAAGCATTTCTTTTGTAGTGAATCGTCACGGTTCTATTTATCAGTATGATTCCCTGCTGAAGGCGCTGCAGGGAACCTGTGTCAGGCGGGTTTTGCAGCCGCTAATTATCACGGAGTACAATCCGAGTCCGCTGCAGGGAGAAGGAAAGATTGAGGTAACCAGAGACGGCAGACCGGTACAGCAAATAAAGGCAGAGATACAAAGTGGCAGATTAAGAAAGGGAAAAACGGCCGGAGCCGGATGGTATCAGTACCGGTATCTGCTGCGCCCTGAAACATTTTTAGAGGAGGGTACTTATCGGATTGGCATTACCGGCCGGGATCAGGCGGGAAATCTAATGGCAACAGAGCGGTCTTCCGGCGGACCGGTTTTCTTTTCTGTAGACCGTACGCCGCCGTCTGCGGACAGGATTTACATTGACAAAATACGGCCGGATGGAACAGCTATGCTGTATCTGGAAGTCTTTGATTCGATCGGACTCTCCCGTGTTACTGCACGTCAGGGCCGTGATACATTGCTGGAATGTGAAAGCTTTCCGGACAGTTTCCGGCTGCGGACAGAGATACCGGTGACACTGACAGAATCGGAGCAGATACGCATAGTGATGCTGGATATGGCAGGGAATGCCTCCATTGAACGGGTCAGGCCGGAAATACTAACATCAGAGATATGGACTTCTGCCGCAGATGATACTAAGCCGGAAAATGAACAGGAAGCTGCACCGGAGGAAACAGAAGAGAGATACAAAGAAGAAAGCGAACCGGATGAAAGGCCTGTCCGAATCTACAGAGGGACAATCGGAACAGACAGGGATCCGGGAATAACAGGTGCCGGAAGATCAAAACAGGAAGATGCCGGCCGACAGACAGATTTTCGCTTTGGGTGGCTGTGTATTCTACTGGCAGTGACGGTTTTTTCTTCTGGTTTGATCAGGAAAAATTATGGACTGCCTTCTTGCGCAAAGTAGGAAGACAGCGATTGTAAAACTTGACAAATATCGGTATTCTGCTATCATGAATTCGTTGCATGTTTATGCAGAAATACTTCGCGCCGGGTGATGGATTTGACAGATAGAAAACGATAATAAGACGGTGTGAGGATGAAGGATTGTAAGGAGAATAAAATGGAATTAGAAAGATTACAGGCAATTGTTGCGGAGCTGCTGGATATTGATGCGGATAAGATCACACCGGATGCATCTTTTAAGGATGATCTCGGAGCTGATTCGATTGATCTGGTTGAACTGCATATGGCACTGGAAGATGAGACAGGTCTCACAATCCCTGATGAGAAGCTGATGGAGTTTAAGACAGTACAGGATGTTCTGGATTATATCAAAGAGAACGCATAAACAAAAGTAAAGAAGAATTGCAGATGACAGAGGTAACAGCTTACAGAATTTGTGTATATGGCATTGTGCAGGGGGTTGGATTCCGGCCTTTCACTGCGCGGCTTGCACGAAAATGCGGCGTTGCCGGAACCGTCTGCAACAAGGGATCCTTTGTGGAAATCACAGCGGAGGGAACAGCAGATCAGGTAGAAGCTTTTTTGCGCGGTCTGAAAGAGGATGCACCTTCCCGCTCTGTGATTCTGAAAATGGATAAAGAAATAATATCGCCCGCCGGCGCAGTATCATTCCGTATTTTGCGAAGTGAAGAACGCCGGGGCGATATTTTTGTGTCTCCTGATATTGCAACGTGCAAACAGTGTGAAAAAGAACTGTTTGATCCGCAGAACCGCCTATATCTGCATCCGTTTATCAACTGCACAGCCTGCGGACCGCGCGTGACAATCCTGGACCGAATGCCCTATGACCGCGTGCGGACCAGTATGGGTGTGTTTCCGATGTGCGGCGTGTGTGAAACGGAATATACCAGTCCGGGTAATCGAAGGTATCACGCGCAGCCGGTCTGCTGCAATGACTGCGGGCCGGAGCTGTATGTATTGTGGGAGCGGGATGGCATTGTGTCCGCCGGTCGTTCCGGCGTAAAAACAGATTTCTCACAGATGGGGATTTCCGGCCGGCAGACAGAAAATGTGCATACTGAGATTCCTGCCGGGCAATCCGGATCCGGACGTGCGCAGGCCGGACTTTCGGGTACAGACGCACTTCTTCGCACACGTGAAGTAATCCAAAATGGCGGAATTGCTGCAGTTAAGGGGATTGGCGGATACCACCTGTGTGCGGATGCGTCAAATCAGGAAGCGGTAAAACGGCTCCGTGAATTGAAAAAGCGGCCGTTTAAGCCTTTTGCTGTAATGATGCGGGATCTGGATGCGGTAAGGCGTACGTGTGCAGTCACAAAAGAGCAGGAGAAAATTTTGGACGGCCCGAATAAACCGATCCTTCTGCTGCGGCAATTGTATCAGAGATCTGCGCCGGCTGTCTGTGATGATGTCGCTCCGGATAATCCGTATTTGGGCGTGATGCTTCCCTATGCACCGGTTCAGATGCTTCTGTTTTCTTATCCGGACGGCAGAAAAATGCCCGACGCGCTGATTATGACCAGCGGGAATGCCAAGGATACACCGATTTGCATGAATGACGAAGAAGCGCTGCAGTTTCTGACGCCGCTTTGTGATATCATCTTGTCGAATGACAGGGCGATCCGTCTGCGGGCAGATGATTCTGTCATGAACTGGTTTGCGGGAGAACCCTATATGATCCGGCGGTCAAGAGGATATGCACCGCTTCCGGTACTTGTTCCGGGGGCACAGACCGGCATAAATGGCAGAATAAATGAATCCGCAGGTGCCCGCAAAGTGCTCGGCATTGGCGGTGAACTCAAAAATGCATTCTGTCTTGCCAAAGGGGAAGTGTTTTATCTCTCACCCTATATTGGTAACCTGACAGATGTACGTGGGCGGGAAGCACTTGAAAATGCCGTAAAGCGAATGGAGGAACTTCTGGAAATCAGGCCGGATTATATTGTCTGTGACCTGCATCCGCGGTATCTTTCTTCTGCAGCTGCGCGGAAAATGGGAGCGGCACGAGATATTCCGGTGATTCCGCTCCAGCATCACTATGCACATGTGCTTTCCTGCATGGCAGAAAATAATACGGCCGGTCCGGTGATTGGTATTGCGTTTGACGGAACGGGTTACGGAACGGACGGGACTGTCTGGGGCGGTGAATTTCTGATTGCGGACCGGAAAGGCTTCCGGCGGGCAGGCAGTCTGGAGCCGTTTGCACAGACGGGCGGATATCTGGCACCCCGGGAAGGCTGGCGCACGGCAGCGGCCTTGCTGGATGGCGCCGGAGAAAAAAAACTGGCGGAAGCGCTCGGTGTATGCAGTGCGGCGGAATTTGATCTGGTACAGACCATGATCAGGCAGAATATCAATGCAGTTATATCAACCAGCGCAGGCCGTGTATTTGACGCGGCGAGTGCGGTTCTTGGTCTGCGCCGTATGTCCACAAGTGAAGGAGAGGCCTCTATGGTGCTGCAGTTTGCGGCAGAAGCGTATTGTGAGGCACATCAAACGACAGGTGCGAAAGGAAATATGTCAGGCGGAGGAGGCCGGGAGTGCGGCGGGAAAGGTGCTGCATATCGAGTATCTTGCGGTATGCCGTCCTCTGAGCTGGTTGCAGCTGCGCAGGAAGCAGAGATTCGCGAGGATAATACAGGCACGGGAGAAGCGATGTTTCATATCCCGGTTCGCTGGCTGATCCGGAAACTGGGTGAGAGGCGAAAGGAGACATTGTCTTCCGGTTCAGATATAATTCGCAGCAGCTGGTCGGAGCAGCATTGTAGTTGCTGCAAAGAAAAGGATGAAACCGGCCGCCTTGCATATGAATTCCATGCGGCGATGGCGGAACTGATCTGCCGCGGGGCTGAGATCTGCCGGAGACAGACCGGTCTGACGATTGTTGCTCTGACAGGAGGTGTGATGCAGAATACGCTGTTATTAGGCCTGCTGACAGAAAAGCTTGAGGCGAGGGGATTTCAGGTGCTTCGGCATCATATGGTACCTGCGAATGACGGCGGCATTGCGTTGGGACAGGCATATTATCTGCCGGAAAATCTATAAAATCAGAGTGGCAGCTGTCAGGTACAGGCAGCGTAATTATGCATGAAAAACTCCGGCGTGGCAGAAACTGTCACGGACCGGAGTTCTTTTTTTGCCGGTGTCCGGCGATTATCTTTTTTAAGAATGTACAGGGTACGCATCAGGCGCGTGGAGCGCCGGACTGTGCGCTGCGTACCTCGCGCACGATCGGAGCTCGCGATTTACGTCACATGATAAGCGGTGGCTTACACCAGCGTCAATGCGCGGTATACATCCAGAATACGTGTGAAGAGCGGATGGTCCGGCGTGAGTCCGGTGTACTGTTCCAGCGCAGCTTCCACACCGTCAGCCTTGATTTTTGCCATCAGCTCAGCACTCTGTTCGTCTTCCGGATTATCGTAGTGCAGAGCAGCCGCAATACCAAAGATCATGTGATCGACCGGAAGACCGTAATTGTAAGCTGTCATCAGCGGCTTGTTCAGACGGTCGGATGCCGAAATCTTGCGGATCGGCTCGCGGCCGACACGTTTGACCTCATCCTGCAGATGCGGATTCTGGAAGCGGCGGAAAATCCGCTCGACATATGCATGATGCGTATCCGGATCAAAATCGAATTCTTTGATCAGGCCTTCGCCGCTCTCGCGCATGGCCTCATGTACGATGGCTCCGATTGCCTCGTCCTGAATGCTTTCAATGATTGTGTTATAACCCTTCAGACTGCCCAGATAAGCCGTAATTGCGTGGCCGCTGTTCAGTGTGAACAGCTTGCGCTCAAGGCATGCCATCAGATTATCGACAAAAGTCATTCCCGGAATATCCGGAAGATCGCCCTTCCATGCTGAGCGTTCGACATCCCACTCATAGTATTCCTCAACTGCCGAGTCAAGAATGTTGTCAAATGCCGGCTTCGGAGCAATCCGGTCAACGGCACAGTCTGCAAATCCGACGTATTTATCAGCATAAGCAGCTTCTGCGTCGTTCAGGAGCGGCATAACGTTGTCTTTCAGCATAGACGTGACGCGGATGCCGTTTTCACAGCAGACGATATTGAGAATATCCTCTTTGCCGGCTGCCTTTCTTGCCTTAATTCCCTCTGCAATCGTCGGGGCAATCCGCGGGATAATCATCGCGCCGACTGCTGTTGTGATCAGATCGCATCCTGCAATCGCAGGTACGATTTCTTCGTTTTTATTGGAGTATACTGCATCAATGTCACGGATCGTAAATTCGTAGCTGTTCTGATCCATGACATGTACGGTGTAGCACTTCTGTTCCTTCATCGCCTCGATAATCGGCTCTGCTACATCCGCAAATGTCACATGCCAGCCGGCCTGGCCGAGAAGTGCGCCGATAAAGCCGCGGCCGATATTGCCGGCGCCAAACATAACTGCCTGTTTCATAGTTCCTCCTTCTTGATGAGTCGATGAGTGAGTCATTGGGGACGTTTCTCCTTGACTCGCTTTCCCGTGTGTTCGTAACAGGATGCATTTCCTAAGCGGCGAATTCTACCTGTGCTGCGTGGAAATTGCATCCTGTTTCGGAAGGAGACAGAGAACCGTCTCCTGTCTCTTTATGACAATGTCTCCAGAATCCAGTTCACATCGTCAGTTGTCTTCATCTTCTCAAGGACTTCCTCATCCTCAAGTGCTTCAGCGATCTTGCCGAGCAGCTCCAGATGTTCATCGCCAATGCCTGCGATACCGATGACGAGCTGTGCTTTTTCATCGCCGAAATCTACGCCGTCCGGATACTGTGTGAGTACGATACCGGTTTTCTTGACAGTGCCTTTTGCTTCGGTCGTGCCGTGCGGAATTGCAAGGCCCATGCCCATGTAGGTTGAAACAATTTTTTCACGGTCGAGCATAGCGTCGACATATGACGGCTCAACACAGCCCTGTGCGACGAGCATTTCGCCTGCTTTGCGGATTGCATCTTCCTTGGAAACAGGAGCCAGTTTCAGACTGATACTGTTTTTGTCAAATACCGGTTTTGCTTTTGGTGCTGCATTTTCGGCTGCTTCTTCTGCTGCAGGAGCTGCCTTTGCAGGTGCATCCAGTGTTGTGAGCTGAATGTAGAGCGCATCCAGTGCCGGATCAGCAAGGAAGTTTTCAATGGTAACCAGCTGTGCATTCGGCGCTGACTTTCTCGCACGCTCCTGGAGTGTGCTCTGTACGACAGCGATATCACAGTCTGCCGGGATGTTGTCGACAGAGGTGTTCTTGACAATAAGATCCGGGCGGTTGCCTTTTACGCGGTATCTGAACTATGTCGCGCCCATTGCGGAGGATCCCATGCCCGCATCGCATGCGAAGATAACTTTCTTAACAGACGCTGCGTCTTTCTTTGCGCCGTCGGAAATTGCTGCGACAGTCTGTCCCTTGGACTCTGCCTTCATGTCTTTCATCTGCTGCTGTGCTTCTTCCAGACCACCCTTTGCGCTGCCCATGCGGACGATCGGTGAACAGATCAGGAAGGAGATTGCAGTTGCGATGATCACGCCGAGGATGATCAGGAAAATTTTGTTCTTCGGTGCCATGGAAAGGAATGCGATGATGGATCCCGGAGAAGC
This sequence comes from uncultured Eubacterium sp., assembly GCA_964601425.1. Lineage (GTDB taxonomy): Bacteria > Bacillota > Clostridia > Lachnospirales > Lachnospiraceae > CADBRN01. The sequence continues at coordinate 8,048 of CAZRNI010000108.1, forward strand.
CGGTCCCTTCAGTCCGCATCCTGTTATAAGGAACCATGTGATAGCGCAG
>CAZRNI010000109.1:0-8017 GCA_964601425.1 uncultured Eubacterium sp.
TGGTGAAACCGTCTTTTGTTCCAAGCGTCAGGATCGTCTCTTCCTGAACCAGCTTTCCTTCCGCATCAAGGTATCCGAGGACCTTTCCGGTCTCATCTACCTTTTTCACGGTGATTGTAATCGCTCCGTTTTCGATCTCTTCCTTCGTTACGTCTCCACCGAAGGTCTTTGTGATCTCAAGATTGCCGGTCTGCTTCTTATAATCATCCTCGAACGCGACCTTTGTATCGCCGTCCTCGGTGACTGCTGCTTTGACACTGTCGCCTGCAACTGCTTCTGCGCCATTCAGCGAGTAAGTGACGGTCACGTCTTTACCGGTCACGTCCTTTGTAGTTTCCTTGACTGTGTATTCACCTACCAACACCTTGTTGATCGTAAGGACATAATCCTTCTGTCCTTCCGTATGGGTGAACTTATTCAGCGTCAGTTCGTACTTTGTCTCGCTGAGCGTTCCGTCCTCTTTCAGCCACAGGGTCTTTGTTTCGAGTTCGTCACTTCCTTCCTTCTTTACCTGAATGGTCTTGGTGACTTCGAAGCGCAGAGCTCCCTCAGCCTCTTCTTCTGTGATATCCCCCTTGATTGTCTTCGTGATCTCAAGGTTGCCAGTTTGTGTTTTATTATTAAATAGGACCTGGTCAGCTGTCTTATCCGCCGTTGCCGTTAAATTTCCGTTTCCATCGTCAACAACTGTAACAGTAACAATCTGAACCGAATCATCGTAAATGATACCAGCCTCTTCGCCCTTGTTTTCCTCAATCTTATAGTAATGTTTCTTACCCTCACCTTTTGCAGCATCAGATGCTGTGTATGTAATTTCATCAAACGTTACACTTCCATCGGCAGCATTCTTTTTGGTATCAGTATAAACACTCTCACCGGCCTTAGGAACTATCGGCGTTCCTTCCGCATCTGCCACTTCCGTCAGTGTAAAACTGAATTGATCAGCGGCCGGCGCATTTCCATCTAGCGCTTTTGTTGCGCCAAGTGTAATCGAAGTTGTGGCATTATAATTATTAAAGACTCGACCAAAGGTATACTCTTCACCACTAACATCTCTCTCTTGAACAGTATTGTCAGTTTTACCATCTGCCATGTCATCAGCAGATAGATATCGGTAATATGTTAATTTGAATACAACGTTATCGTCTTTAACCTCAGCGTGCAGCTTGATATTAATCTGACCATCCCAATTCGTTACACCGTTTGTTGTACTCCCGGCACCATCCTCTTTTATAACATAATAGAAATCACCGTTATCATGGCTAGCGATCAGATCCTTCGTATACTCAATTGTATTAAAATTAACGGTAGCTAAATCCGTATTGCTGACAGTTTGGATTGCATCTCCTTTAACTTTAAAGTCCGCTCCGGTTTCATACAAACAAAAATCAAACTGCCTTCCATCTAGACCTATTTCATTGCCTGCTGCATCCTTCATGCCTTTATAGGCCGTGAATCGCAAATTTCGTGAGACATCATCTGACATAGTCTGAGGAGTATAGTGACGATCAGTATACAGAAAATGGAATTCACATCCGTCTGTTGTCACAGTACCGCCACTGACAATCCAGCCGGCACTTGTTCCCGTAACTTTAACATTACCGTGGGGCACCAAAAAGACACCAGCAGATGTATCGATGGTCACATTTTGGGAATTCTGTATATTCCAGATGACTTTTTGCGCAATCTGCTTATCAATTCTTTCATTAATAGGTGAGTTCTGTCCACTGGGACTGAATGTAGAAAACGTATCTTCTTTGGTATTCTTATCTTCACCAGGCAAGGTGACTATCATTTTTTTCAGAGTAACATCTGATGTCCCTTCGATGTTAAAAACAATGACCTGACCTTCTTTCTTATGAAGATGAAGCGAAGACTGCATGCCTATTACAGTACGAAGCATCGAATAGTCTGGTGTATCGGGTACATTGATATAAATAACAGCACTATCGTCATAGTTTGTTGTATCAATAACCAGCTGGTTCTGATCCGTAACGACATCATTTTTAAGATCGATGGATGAAGAATGAGAATCCAATGTCGCTGACTTCGAGGCCGCGCCTGAAATCATTGAACTGATATTATTGTTGATAGTGGCTTCATTCTCATAGACAATATTTACCGTATCTTTTCCACCGCCGTCAATCTGAACATAATTATTGATATTCGCTTCATATGACTTCGGAAGGTAAACATCGTACTGAACGGGTTGCCCCTGATAAGTATTGGTGCCAAAACGAAGCTTATTTTTAGTAATAGAGCCAATCTGATACGGTACATTATGCGTTCCTGACAGATCAGGTTCACCGTTAATCTCTCCGGAATTCTTAAAATTCTTTACTGCGAAATTCGTCTGCTGATGATTCTTCTGATCATAGGTATCGGCAACAATACCATACTCTACCGCTCGTCCCAAAGCCAAGCTAAAGTTGACCTGAGAATTCGTCTGATCGGCTTCATGATAAATACTCGGATGCGTACTGATCGCAACGATTGAAAAACTGTCAAGCGTAAACTTGACCTTATTTAAAGCTGATGCCGCAGCTGCATCCTGGACCGGGTCGACCTCGACGTCTTCAACACGAATATTTTCAGCATCGACAGATTTATCCGCATCACTGACTGCAGCATTATTCAAAGGTAAATGGATAACGGATATATCATCCTCACTTTCAGCCCCGATTTCCTTTTCAAGCTGCTTGTTTTTAAAACTGAAAGTAATATCAACAGAACCCTCTGCAGGCTGAACTTCAACACTCTGACCCGGTAACGGATTTCCGTTTTCATCAGACTTTTGTGCCAGGAAGGCAATATCATACAAAAGGGTATTCTCTTCTGTAAAGTCCTTTTTATCCAGCTCGCCAAGCTCATGCTGTGCCGTCAATGCGTCTGCATTCTCATTCAAAGCACCCAGATAAGACGCAAATGCATCCTTATGATTTTCTACTGTTACCGGGGTAACTGTAAACTGCGCATCATCCGGGATCGCTGAAGGCTCTTTAACTTTAGCCGTTACCTTAATATCCTGGTCTTCATATACATATTTCGTCTTTTTCTGATCATTTGTATAATGAAGAAGTACGACTGTATCTTCTTTGATATCCGTCCGTGCCAGGCTGGTAACCTTTTCGTTTCCAACCGTTGCATAAGCATAGGTAAAGTTTTCAACATAAAGACGATTCGTACCTTCGACCGGTACAGCACGCGTCACATCACCATCGATCAGCGACTTCGTCAGATCGATCGTATCTGTGCTTACCGGTACAAGAATGTCCGTATATTCCTCACTGATCGGTGTATTGTCTTCACCAAAAACAGCTGTCGCTTTTACAGATTCTGCACTGGCCTCATCCTCTGTTTCAATTTCAATTTCGATTTCCGATTCAGTATCTGCGTTCTTTACACGGTCTTCCGCCGCCAGCGCTTCCGCATCAGAAACCAGCCCCTCCGCGTTTACCGCTGGGGCTTCCACGTCTGCCGGTTGTTCCGCATCATCGGGCAGCACCTCAGACAACCCATCCGCATTCTGAGAAGCATCGTCTGTAATTATCTCAACACCCTCTCCGACATCAGATACTTCATCCTCCGGAATAACATCCGAAATAACCTGCGCATCATCCGCAGATACCTCAGGCTGAATATCCGTCATAGCATCACTCTGCACGTATTCCGGCATGAATTCCTGCTGTTCATCGGATGCATTCTCCTCAACAGAACCAAAGGCAGGATTCTGCACTTCCTCCTGTAAAGGTCCAAATTCAGTTCCCTGCAGTTCATCCTGCGGATTTTCCTGCAGATCTGCCGAATCTTCCACAGCTAAATCTTCCTGCGCAATGCCATACGCCTCATCCTGCACGCTGTCAAGCGCTCCTGTCTGCACATACTCCGGATCTGCTGCTGATTTGTCATAAATCACATCAGACACCATTTCTGCTGCAAAAACAAAGCACTGCATGTTCATGATCATCATAAACGCCAACGTCAATGCAAGCACTCGTTTCACAGTCCTCTTCATCACGTACCCCTCCTGTTAGATATATATTTATATTTACCTATACATACTGAATTATATTATTGTATCATATGTTTCTCGCAAAATGTTCAGATTTCTGCTATAAAAATTGATTTTTTTGTATAAAAACGGCCCTCCGCAAGGAAGACCGTTTCATTTAGGTTACATTTGAATGGGTCCAATTTATGAACGGGTCCAGACCCTATTCACAAAACGACTCCGTTCACAAACCCCTCTCACAATAATCAAATTGTATACAGACTATCGATACAATAATTTCTCTAACTCACTTACCATCAGTTTTCTGGTCGGATATTGTGTTATCCACGTTTTACAGAGTTTTTTAACGAGTTCTTCTCCTCCATCATACTGTTGCATTCTCAGAAGATATCTTATCAATATTTCATAACTTGATCGGTTGCGGGCATATGAAGCAATTTCCGAAACATACTCTCCATATGTGTTTAATATTTCCTCCGAGAATTCTCCTGCCAGCTTGAATCCATATCGATCCAGATATTTGATTCTCTCTTCCTGCTCCTCATGCATGATAACATTCATTAGCTCGTCATACATTCCTTCTTCCGCTAACAGTTCACATTTCCGACGGGTTTCATACTGCGATGCAATGATCTGCAATCTGTCCTTTTCCCATTCCTCTGCAGAGCACATCTCACGATAGCTGCGAAAATCTTCAATCGATGACAATGGGTATGCTAAGAGATCTTCTTTTCTCAGTTTTTTTTCACTTTCCAGATCACCCGATAAATGGTACAACTCTATCAGCCTTTCTGTATATGTATGAACCAGGTAAGATTCATCATGATCCAGTTTTTTACTCATTTGAAGTAATCTGATTTCCTTTTCAGCCGTCCCTTCCTTCCGTGCTTTCTCAAGATAATATTTTCTTACTGATCGGAAGTTCATATGGTTTTGACGATACCGATCTACTTCTTTCTCCGATGCACCAAGACGACGCATCAGTATAATTCGCAATTCAATTGCCTCTATATAATACCCATAAAACACTGTGTATACAGTAGTACACTGCGTTTTACCTTTGCAATTTTCAATAATTTGATCCAAAGCATCAATTTCTTCCTGTAACTGGTCGTTCGATGCTAATTCATATTTCTGAAAATCCCTGAGCGCCTCCTCCATAAAATCAATCCCTGTTCCATCAGATGCATGAACATTAAACCATGTTTCAATCTTGTTTTTTACTTGATTCGGACAATTTAATATGATTCTTTGCCAGATCCTGTAGCACACATCCGTAATCTGCGCAATTTCACCATCATCATCGATATCACAATTTCCGAGTCTCACATAAGCATACATACTCAACTCAAATGCTTCATAATACTTTTCCATCTCACATAATTGATCAGAAACACTATCGAGATAATCCGTAAGGTCAACTGCTAATTGAAAAGCATTGTAATAATCAATATATCCCTTATATGTATAAGTATTGAAAATATTATCGATATCCCATTTCAAATCAGAAGGATTTATTTCAATCCGGGTTTTAGATAGCTGTGAACGAATACGACTTGCAATCCGCTCATCTTCCAGTGCCATCGTGCACAAAATTGATTCAAGATCTTCACGCTGTGCATTTGTAATGAGTTGTTCAATTGAGACAGGGGAGGATTCCTCTTCTGTTTCAATAACGGTTGATTTTACATCTGCAAATTCAAACGCATTGTCTAATTCAGCGGTCTTTTCTGTGTCGATCGCATAAAGCACAGCTGCCATATGCTTACAGTAATATCCCTTTGCAGCATAAGGACAAGAACAATATGCGTTGCTGATCTGTGGTCCGTTATACTCCAGAACAACTTTGTAGTATTCTGAACCGGCAACTACCGCTTCGATCTGACTGTCCTTTCTGGTAATATGTTCCACTGCACCTTCATTTGCATATCGCCAGCCACGCTTCAGGATATGCGGTTCAAATAGATATTCCCATTCAAACATTATCTTTTAATTCCTTTCCAGTCAGCAAATGATCTGCGTGCGTATCTGTCAGATACAAAATATGCTTAAATACAATCACAGAAGATTAAAATCCGATGATTTATCCCTGTGCCATCCCAGGCTTCTTGCCTATACTAAATATTCCTTCTTTTCACGTCTGGCTTCTTCCTTCTCTTCCGTGTTCATTCCCTTCAGATCCGGATTGATTTTCTGTAAAAAATCTGCAAATCCATGTATCCCGCCGACATCGTCCACCAGCATCTCCCCATCTCTTGCAATCAGTACCGGACGATATACCTCCCTGCACTTCACATTCGCGCGGTCAAGCTCTGTCTGGCTTATCCTTCCGGATTCTACAAGATCCGTACAATTCTCACTGGCAGTGATTCTGATATTCCAATCATCACCGAAATCGTAGTTGTACAGAAGTACATCCGTTACACGCATTGGCAATACCTGCATATACGGGGAGTCAATCTGCTCATTGATAATGCTCTTTATATGTTTCTCGAGCTGCAGATAGATCTCAGATCCTGATTTGGCAATCTGTTCATCAACATACTTTCGTTCTTCTGCAGAACATTTTTCCGGAAGGTTAAACTTTCCGGACGCCAAAACATTTCTAATTGGAAGTCTTTCCAGTAGTGCCATCGGGCTCCGCTCAAAAACGAATCGCAGCCCTTCTGACGGCACTTCTTTAAACCTCATAATTTCCACCCTGTAAGGAACCTCAGCACTAATCCATGGTTTCGGTTCCGGCCGCTTTTTTCCTGCGTAATCATAGACCGATAAAACATCCGCAATATATTCTTCTCCGTCATATTCTCGTGTTTCGCGGTTATACGATTTTGCATACAGAACATAATACTTCTCTTCCATATCAAGTTTCATCATATCTTCCTGACAAGAAATAATTCCTTCCCCGTGGCACTGGGATAGATAGGGACCGGTATACTTTTTTCGAAGCCAGTTTTTAAAGCTGCATCTTTCATAATCATCCGCCCAGAATTCGTCATCTTCATCCATCAGCGGTGAGCGAAACAAGATACCCACCATGCAGCTCCACATAGACGCATTATAATCGGTCAGAGCTTGAAACCTGTCATCTGGCAATTCAAATTGACGCAAATGGGAATTTTGCCATCCAAAAGCTCTCTGGATCACATAATGCAGCGCATACAGCGGAATGTCTCCGGGAACGATGACATCCCTGCTGATGTATTTCCCATGTTCCAGCTTACCATATGTTCTGAAAATCTCACTTTCTTCACCATCAATATCATCATTCGCATATTTTCCATAAAGTTCCATATGAAGACGAATTACATCTGCCGGTTCAGGCGGAAGACGATCACCTGCAATCTGTTCGAGAACACCTCTGTTCCGGTCATTCAGCGCTCCGGGGAACTGTCCTGTCATTAACTCGAGATGCTTCACCTCTGCTTTTTCCTCTGCTGACAGATTTTTCTTTTCTTTTTGAATTGTTTTTGGATCAGTCATCATGTCTCCCTCCCATGCGGACCTTTTATTCTGCTTCTTTGCAGCGTGTCCTGCCTGACGTTTCATTTGTTTTCTCTCATATGATCGATATTCTCTTACGTTGGAAGTATGTTCCGAGGGCTCCAGAGTATTATCAACTTTATCTTCGTACGGAAGTGCCGTAGATATTGTCGCTACAGACACCCCAAGGTCACGGGCAATCTCCTTTATGCTCATTCCCTGTTTTCGCATCGATAAAGCAGTCTCTGTTATCGGCGAAACAAGATCTCCCGATGTGATCAGGATTTTCCTGACCTTGTTCCGGTTGATACTAAATTGATTAGCTGTATCACGGATCGATCCAGTTGGCTGATGAGGTGTCCTAGTTCTGCGATAATATGCAGCTACCTCTTTCATGAATTCCCTATCTTTTGATGAAATCGGCATATGATGCATCCTTTCATTTCACAGTTAGACATAGGCAAATGGTAAATGGTAAATAACAAGTGTCTATGGATCTGGTCCCAGCTTTGGGATAATCAG
>CAZRNI010000110.1:0-4312 GCA_964601425.1 uncultured Eubacterium sp.
TACACACTGCCGGGCATCCCTTCTCTCTATTACGGATCAGAGTTCGGAATCGAGGGGCGGAAAGAGTATGGATCCGACTGGTCACTGCGTCCTGCTTTGCAGTTGGCAGATTATGCAGGTGCTCTGGAGCAGAATGAACTGACAATGCTGCTTGCAAAGCTGGGCCGGATCAGACAGGAGAGCAGGGCGCTGTGTTACGGCGAGTACCGGGAGCTTGTTCTGACAAACCGGCAGTTCGCATTTGCGCGCGTGCACGAAGGCGAGGAAGTTATCACAGCAGTGAATAACGATGAGCAGAATGCAGAGATGTATATTCCCGCGCAGAACGGAACCTACAGAGGTCTGCTTTCAGGAGCGGAAGCAATCGCAGAAGACGGAAAACTGCACTGCAATATCGCCGGAAATTCCGGGGAGATCTGGAGCAGAATCGAATAAACCAATCCTGCGGATGCTGCCGGAAAATGTCGGAAAATACGTGCTGAGTCCTTGTTCTGTTTTGACAAATAGTTTATACTGGAGAGAGGTTATAGAAAAAATGCCGGCGGGGGTTAAAATGCCGGCGGGATGAGAAGGTGTTGAGGTAAACAGAAATGGAGGGCAGCAAATATGCTTAGAATCGGACTTTTGACGAGCGGCGGTGACTGTCAGGCCCTGAACGCGGCTATGCGCGGCGTCGTAAAAGGTCTGGCCAACAATGTGGATGAACTGGAAGTATACGGATTTTTCAATGGTTACAAGGGGCTGATTTACGGTGACTACCGGATGCTTACCGCACGGGACTTTTCCGGTATCCTGACGCAGGGCGGAACGATTCTCGGCACATCCCGCGAGCCCTTTAAAGAGATGCGCAGCCCGGGTGTCAACGGGGTTAATAAAGTTGATGAGATGAAGCAGAATTATTATAAGCTGCGTCTCGACTGCCTCGTAATCCTCGGCGGCAACGGCACACAGAAGACAGCGAATCTGCTTCGGGAAGAAGGACTGAATATTATTCATCTGCCGAAGACCATCGACAATGATATCTTCGGAACAGATATGACATTCGGCTTCTACAGTGCTGTGAATATTGCAACAGATGCGATCGACTGCATTCATACGACAGCATCTTCGCACCGCCGTGTATTTATTGTAGAGATCATGGGCCATAAGGTCGGCTGGCCGACACTGTATTCCGGTATCGCAGGGGGCGCTGACATTATCCTGCTTCCGGAGATCCCATATGATATTGATAAGGTTGTAAGTGCCATTGAGGCGCGCAACAAACGCGGCAGCGGATTCACAATCATTGCGGCGGCGGAAGGTGCGATTCCGAAGGAAATCGCGAAGCTCGGCAAGAAAGAGCGCAAAAAAGCGCTTGCAGAGATCGGCGAGAAGTACCAGTCGATTTCCTACAAGATCGCGGCTGACATTGCAGAGCGCATCGGCACAGAAGTGCGCGTAACCGTACCGGGTCACACACAGCGCGGCGGCAGCCCGTGTCCGTACGACCGTGTTCTTACAACGCGTCTGGGATCCGAGGCAGCGCGTCTGATCATGGAAAAGAAATTCGGTTACATGGTCGGTATCGTGGACGGCAAGTGCAAAAAGGTTCCGCTTGGCGATGTTGCGGGACAGCTGAAGATCGTAGATCCGAAATGCCAGGAAGTCGAACAGGCAAAACGGATCGGTATCAGTTTTGGTGATTAATGATTTTCTGTAAACAGCAATCAGCAGGTTTGGCGGCGGGTGCGCGTGCATTCGCCGCCTTTTCGATTTAGAATGGCAATATGCAGATGAAAGACTGGGGCAGTATGTATGACGATGAAAGAACAGGGATTTTCTGAGTATCTGGCGGGAGAGCTGGGAAAGTACGGGAGAACCATGGTTCCTGTAAAGGCGGGCTTACTGGAGCGTAAGTTTGTGAAAAAGGCGGCAATAAAAAAGATTCATCCCAATCCGGATGATGAGTTTTCCGTGCCTGAGATCGGACCGAATTACAGCATCATCTCAAATTACATGGCGAGATATCAGAAATATGGAAGGATGAGCCCGCCGGAGGAGATAGAGGAAGAACCTCTTATTGTGCAGAAGGTTTATCCTGACGGGTATAAGCTTCTGAACGGACACCACAGGTGGGCGGCCTACTGGAAACTCGATGTAAGCAGGGCGCCGGTGTCGATCGTCAATCTGACGCAGGAAACTGATATTAAAAAGATGATCGATGCCTCCACGCATGATAAACGGGCAGCGCTTGATCTTGACGAAGTGGTTTTCTGCCGGAAAGATGAGCCGGCTGAGAAACAGCGGAGAAGCATTTTCGGGAAGCGATTTCATGAGAGGATCCGGGAGGGGATCCCGTCTGTTCTTCATTATCTTACCAAACAGGGATATGACATATGGATCTACACGGCGAAGGATTATTCGATGGATGATATTCGTGCGTACTTCCGCAAGTATATGGTAAAAGTGGATGGAATTATAACAGGAACCGGACGTGCGGAAAAGGCAGATCCTGAAGCAAAAAAACGTGTGGACAAGCTCTTCAGGGAGCGATATACACAGACGCTGCATATTGACCGGGACATGATACTTCGCACATTTGCAGAAGAAAAAGATTTTGAAGAATATCCGGTGGAAGAAACCGGTTTCGGCTGGGCACAGACGGTTGTATCGATTATCACGGAGATGGAGAAAAATGATAAGAAAGAAGCGGATAAAAGAGAAGCCTAAAATGCGGGTCTCCTTTGACCTGGATGAAGTCCTGTTTGTCTCTCCGCTTACGCATAAGACTGAGCCGCCGCTGTCCTTTCCGTTCAATAAGTTTTATAAAGAGCGGCTGCGTCTGGGAACGCCGGATCTGGTCCGGACGCTTCAGAAGATGGGGTATGAGGTATGGATCTATACATCATCATTCCGGTCGGAGCGCTATATTAAGCGGCTGTTCCGATGTTACGGAATTACGTTTGACGGTATTGTAAATGGAACCAGGCACCTGAAGGAGGTTCAGCGGGGGCACGCAAAAACGCTTCCGCAGAAAATGCCCAGCAGATATCAGATTTCTCTGCATATTGATGATGAAACCATCATCTGTACGATGGGACGGCAGTACGGATTCAGCGCGTATCAGCTGGATGCAGAAGACGACGAGTGGAAGGAAAAAATCATTGAGCGGGCGGAGATGATTCGTAAGCAGGAAGCTCACTTTTGATGATCTTGCAGTGAACCCTCATTCATTGTATACTTGTATGATACTGGATACCTATGCGTAAACGACAGAATGTACACAGAACAGGAGCAAACCAATGAGCTACACAGCTCTTTACCGCAAATTCCGTCCGCAAAACTTCGACGAAGTGCGGGGGCAGGAAGCGATTGTTACAACTTTAAAGAACCAGCTGAAAGCCGACCGGATCGGACATGCCTATCTGTTCTGCGGGACGCGGGGGACCGGTAAGACGACGATCGCAAAGATTCTGGCGCGCGCCGTAAACTGTGAGCATCCGACGGAAAACGGTCCATGTAATGCATGTGATACCTGTCAGGCAATTCTGAACGGGACATCGACCAATGTCATCGAGATTGATGCTGCTTCCAACAACGGCGTGGATAATATCCGTGAAATCCGCGAGGAAGTAGCCTACCGGCCGACGTCAGGTCGTTTCAAGGTCTATATTATTGACGAGGTGCACATGCTGTCGACAGGTGCCTTCAATGCACTGCTGAAGACGCTGGAGGAGCCGCCGGAATATGTGATGTTTATTCTGGCGACGACAGAAGCCAATAAGATTCCGGTTACAATTCTTTCAAGATGTCAGAGGTATGATTTCCGCAGGATTGCGGTCGAGACGATTGCGGATCAGATCAAAAGCCTTCTGGAACAGGAGGGCGTTGAGAGTGAGCCGCGGGCGATCCGCTACATTGCCCGCAAGGGTGACGGATCAATGCGTGACGCGCTGAGTCTGCTGGACCAGTGTATTGCGTTTCATCTGGGTGAGAAGCTTACATTTGACCGCGTTCTGAATGTGCTGGGAACCATCGATACAGATGTGTTCAGCCGGCTGCTGCGCATGATTATTGCGCGGGATGCCGCAGGCAGTATCCGGGTGCTGGAGGAACTGGTGCAGCAGGGCAAGGAGATGGGGCAGTTTGTCAGTGATTTCACCTGGTACCTGCGTAATCTCATGCTGCTGCAAAGTGATTCGGAACTGGAAGATGTTCTGGATGTCTCGACCGAGAATTTAGCGCAGCTGCGCGAAGAAAGCGAGATGATCGAACCGGCTTCGCTGATGCGTGATATACGTGTTCTTTCAGAACTCTCCGGAACGCGTCGTCA
>CAZRNI010000110.1:4322-8009 GCA_964601425.1 uncultured Eubacterium sp.
GTTGAGACGACGCTGATCCGGCTCTGCAGGCCGGAGATGAATACCAACCGGGAAGCAATATTGCAGCGGATCCGGAATCTGGAGAAGCAGGCAGAAGCACTGAACTTTACGCAGGAGGAGAGCACATTTCTGCACACACTCGCCGCAAACCCCGGCGCTGTTCTGGCGGCACAGGGAGCAGTGAACGGAACGGCAGAAAATGGCGGAGGACCGGGGAACGGTCTGTACGGAGCAGGAAGTATGGCAGGCACCGGGATGTCCGGCAGCAATGGGGCCGGCGGATTACCGGGCGGAAATGCCACAGTGCCGCAGCCGCCGCGGGCCGCACCGGAAGATCTGAAGAGAATTCGTGAGAACTGGCGGAAAATCGTCGGACAGACCGGCGGGCTTGTCAGAGGATTTCTGAATATGGCAGTGCCGAAATACGACCCGGCTGCAGATGAATCAAAGCTGTTCCTCTGCTTTACGGATCCGAATGCAAAACTGTTTTTTGAGGATACGCCGGATAACAGCGGGCACCGGGAGGAACTGCAGAAAGCGATTCAGACCGTGATCGGTAAGCAGGCAGTCTTCGAACCGGTTTGCGAGACGGCAGGCGGAAGAAGTCATTTTGCAGAGATTCTTTCCGAAGAGGAATTACAGCAGAAAATCAACATGCCGATCGAGACAGAAGAAGATGACGGCGCAGAGGATGATTTCTTTTGATTCATATAAGTTACTTTTGGCGACCATATCATAATATAGAACATAGTAAATAAAGGAGAAAAACAATGGCAAAAAGAGGCGGATTTCCGGGCGGCGGAATGCCCGGCAACATGAACAATCTGATGAAGCAGGCGCAGCGGATGCAGCGTCAGATGGAAGAAAGTCAGAAAGCACTGGAGGAATCCGAGTTTTCTGCGACAGCAGGCGGCGGAGCAGTTGAAGTGACGGTTACCGGCAAGCGTGAAATTACAAAGATCAGCCTGGCGGAAGAAGTCGTGGATCCGGATGATATTGAGATGCTCGAGGATCTCATCATGGTTGCGGCAAATGAAGCGCTCCGCAAAGTAGAAGAAGCTTATACAAGAAGTATGAGCAAGATGACCGGCGGAATGGGACTGGGAGGACTTCCTTTCTAATGGAATATTACAGCAGTCATATTAATGGTCTGATCGAGGAGCTCGGCAGACTCCCCGGAATCGGACCAAAGTCGGCACAGCGGCTTGCATTTCATATATTAAATATGCCGCAGGATCAGGTGCACCGTCTTGCTGATGTCCTGAAGGATGCGAGAGATAATGTGCGGTACTGCAGTTCCTGCTGTACGCTGACCGATCAGGAGATCTGCCCGATCTGTGCAAATCCAAACAGGAATCACAGACAGATTATGGTAGTGGAAAACTCCCGGGATCTGGCAGCGTATGAGAAAACACAGAAGTTTGACGGCGTCTATCATGTTCTGCAGGGGGCGATTTCACCGATGCTTGGCATTGGTCCGGATGAGATCCGTCTGAAGGAACTCATGCGCCGGCTGGAGGGGGATGTGGATGAAGTGATCATAGCCACCAATTCCAGCCTGGAGGGCGAGACAACCGCCATGTACATCAGTAAGCTGGTAAAGCCCACCGGAATCCGGGTAAGCCGCATCGCCAGCGGCGTGCCTGTCGGGGGAGATCTGGAATACATCGACGAAGTAACATTGCTGCGTGCACTTGAGGGTCGTGTGGAATTGTGAAGGAGCCGGGAGAAATCTATGGCAAAACACAGAGATGACGAAGAACTGAATATTGAAATCCTCCCGCCTGAAGAGGTGATCGCGGAACAGGAAAAAGCATCCGGCAGGAAAACAGTTCCCTTTCCGGTATCTTCAATGGAAGAAGCGCCTGACGAACAGATGCAGGAGACGGAAAGAGCGGGGATACTGAACCGGTTCCATATGCTTTCCCTGCGCAGGCAGAAGCTTGCGGTGCGGGGACTGATTGCTGCAATCGTAATTGTGATTGTGCTGATCGGCGTGACAGTTGTGCGGCGCTGGTCGTATCATTCCTATAAAATCATCGCAACACAGACGGTGGATAATGCAATTTCCAGTGAATACTGCAGCATCGGCGGCAATGTGCTCCGATATGGTACAGACGGCGCATCGCTCATCAGCCGCAGCCAGAGTGTGATCTGGGATGTAAACTACCGGATGGATGTGCCGAAAGTGTCCGTCTGCGGGACGACCGCTGCTATTTTTGACAGCGACGGATCGTCAATTGTGATCTGCGACGAGACCGGTGAGAAAGGCTCGATCAGTACAGATATGCCGATTGTCCGGGTGGATGTATCAAATACCGGTACTGTGGCAGCGCTGCTCGGAGAGGGCAGCAACAGCAATTTTATCCGTTATTACAAGAGCAGCGGGGAAGAAATTGCGTCAATCAAAACATCCATCAATGAGCCAGGATATCCGATGGATATTGCGCTGTCTGATGATGGAATGATGCTGGCAGTATCGTATCTTTCCTATGCGGATAATACGATGAAAAGCCTGATCCGCTTTTATAATTTTGATGATATCGGACAAAACCAGATGGACAACCGGGTCGGACAGTACGAGATGGAGGACACGCTGATTCCGGAGATCGAATACCTGAGCGAAACGACGGCGGTTGCCTTTAAAGACAACGGATTTGTTATTTTCGAAGGTGATACTGTCCCTGAGAAAAAAGAAGAGATAAAAATCACAGAGGAGATTGAGAGCATCTTCTACAATGAGCGGTATATCGGACTGGTTCTGGATAATCGTGCAGATGCCGGGCAGGATGAGACGTTTTCTGCCGCCGGCGCGGACGGAGGTACTTCCGCTCCGGACGCCTCCGGCAGCACAGATGATAATAATTCCGGGGCGGGTTCTGCCGGCAGTGCAGCGGGAAGCGCCTCTGCAGATGCAGCATTCCGCGGGCAGGATCAGGAAGCAAAGGATGCGGCGCCGGATGAAAAAGTCAGCGGCGCGGCAGAAGAAAAGCCATTCATTTTAAATGTGTATGATCTGAACGGCAGAGAACTTGCCCGCAAACCGATGGATTTCATGTTTGAAACAGTGGAATTCTCGGGAAATCAGATCAGTTTCTATAATAAAGAAGAACTCTGTGTATTCGGACTGGACGGAACAGAAAAATACCGCGGCAGCTATGAGGAACATCCGCGTCAGTTCTTTGCGGTCGATACCAAGCTATATGTTGCGGCAGATGAAGATGGGATCACCTGGCTGCGGCTTAGATGACACCGCCTGACATTTCCGCGTGAAATGAAGATTTCATTGCGTTTTAACTGTCGTTATGCTATACTATCGGAACGACTGCAAACAGGGAATCCAAAGGATTTCCGTGTTTGTGTGCCACAGGTAATGCCGAATGAAAAGAGATGATCCTGCGTTTGCAGGCAGCCAGTCGGGCATCGGACCTGCAAATGTACTTTTATACAAGGAGGAATACGACAATGAGTGTTCAGGTTGAAAAACTGGAAAACAGCATGGCAAAGCTTACAATCGAAGTGCCGGCAGAGGAACTGGACAAGGCGATTGAGCAGGTTTATCAGAGACAGAAAAAAGACATTTCCATCCCGGGATTCCGTAAAGGAAAAGTTCCGAGAAAAATGATTGAACGTATGTACGGCGCAGGCATTTTCTATGAGGATGCTGCCAACGCCATTCTTCCGGAA
>CAZRNI010000111.1:0-7997 GCA_964601425.1 uncultured Eubacterium sp.
AAGAGACTGTCGTTGCATGTGTTAACAAGACAGTCGAAGCATTCGGAAGAATCGACATCATGATGCATGCTGCAGGCATCCTGTTCTCCGGCTCTATCATCGACCTGGACATCAAGAACTGGCAGAGAGTTGTCGATGTCAACCTTCTGAGCTCCTTCCTCTTCTGCAAGTACGTCGGTAAGCAGATGGTTGAACAGAAGAGCGGCGCGATGATCCTGATCGACTCCTGTGCATCCAAGACCGGCGAGGCATTCAACGCAGTTTACTGCGCATCCAAAGCAGGCGTCCGTCTTCTGGGACAGTCCTTCGCACTGGAAGTTGCAGCAAGCGGCGTTCGTGTAAACACCATCGCACCGGGAACGATCAACACGGAAATGATCAACAAGTGCCTCCATGAAAGAGCACCGATGTATGGTCTTACCTATGAAGAGTATCTGGATCAGTTCAATGCAGAGACCCCGCTGAAGAGAATGGGTGAGCCGGAAGAGATCGGAAAACTCTGTGTATTCCTGGCAAGCGACGATGCTTCCTTCATCACCGGATCTTCCTACAACATTTCCGGCGGACGTGAGAACCACTGATTACATAAAATGACAATAAGCGGGATGAGCCGGCTGGCGCGGCAGGCGCCGGCGGTCCATCCGCTGCAGATAAGAACTTACAGACATACAGGTCATAGATCATAAACGGCTGAAAAGAACAACAGAAAGAAAAGAGGATATACCATGAATTTAAAAGATAAGGTACTTTTCATCACAGGCGCAGCAAGAGGACTCGGCGGCACATCTGCAAAGGTTTGTGCAGGATACGGCGCAAAGATCGTCGCAGTGGATCTTCTTGAGGATCAGGTAAAGCAGACAGTGGAAGAGATCAAGGTAGCCGGCGGCGAGGCAATCTATGCGACTGCAGACGTCCGCGACAGAGAACAGGTCAGAGCAGCGGTTCAGAAGGCAGTTGACACCTACGGCCGCATCGACGGACTGTTCAACGCAGCAGGCGTAGACCGCATCGGCAGCGTACTTGAGATGGATGACGAGACTTATAATTTCGTTATGGACATCAACGTTAAGGGAAGCTTCATCTGCGCATCTGAGGTCGGCAAAGTGATGAAGGCACAGAACAGCGGAAGAATCATCAATACTTCCTCCATCGCAGCTGTCCGTGAAGAAGCAAACAACGCTCCGTACTGCATGTCCAAGGCAGCCGTTGCAATGCTGACACGCGTTCTGGCACTGGAGCTTGCTCCGAACATCACATCCGTTGCAATTCAGCCGGGCAATATCGAGACAGATATGCTGCGCGGATCCTTCAAGAACCGCGGCGCTGCAGAAGGCAAGGATGTCAGCGAATTCTACGCAGAAATGGAAGCAACCATCCCGATGGGACGCATCGGCCAGCCGGAAGACATCGCAGAAGTCGTCGCATGGCTCTTCGATGACCGCTCCGGTTACATCGACGGCAACGCAATCCTCATCGCAGGCGGCAAAATTATGGCTTAACAGATTGTCAGGGCTGCGCATCAGACAGATTTATATGTCTGCATGCGCAGGATTGACAATCGCCCCTCCATGAGAACGGAGTTCTGCGAAGCAGAAAGAGAGTTCGAATGGAGGGAGTGATGCGGGAGCACGAAGTGCGGAGCAGCACGTGTTAAGCCAATCATAAGAAAGGAACCACCATGGAAAAAATGAAAGCAGCCATCTTCAAGGGCAATGGCATCTTAAAAGTTGAGGAAGTCCCGGTTCCGAAAATTGAACGGGATGACCAGATCCTGATCAAGGTCCGCGCGGCTAGTATCTGCGGAAGTGATCTGCATGCGCTGCATGTGCCGCCGGGACAGGTTTATGATACCGATATCGTTATGGGGCATGAGTATTTCGGTGAGATCATCGAGAAAGGCGCAGGCGTAACAAATTTTGAAATCGGTGAAAATATCGCGGTCAATCCGTGTATGCCGTGCGGAGAGTGCTGGGAGTGCAAGCATAACATGCGCAACCTATGCGTGAAGCCGCGGCACTACGGGCAGACATGCGACGGCGGATTTGCACAGTATGCAATCGTGGAATCCAGCCAGGTATATCACCTCTCTGATGATATCAATCCGGATATCGCGGCGCAGACAGAGCCGCTTGCGTGCGTGATGTATTCGCTGGGTATGGTGAAACCGTCACCGGCTGACTATGTTCTGCTCTACGGCGCAGGCCCGATCGGCCTGACCTATATTAAGGCACTGCAGGCATACGGCGTGAAGCATTATGCAGTTGTCGCAAAAGGCGCAGAGCGCATTCAGGAAGCAAAGAACTGCGGCGCACCGTTTGTAATTGACAGTCAGAATGAGTCTGTTGCAGTACGTCTTCAGGAGGAATGGGGCCAGCTGGCAGATATCGTTCTGGATGCAGTCGGCAGAGGTCCTGTCCTGTCTGAAGCGGTGAAGCTGGTGAACAGCCGCGGCAGAATCATGTTGTTCGGATTAAACCACAATGCAGTATCCGAGATCCCGCCGGCGACCTATACACAGAAGGAGCTGACGATGATGGGATCCCTCGGAAAGGATTTTCCGGCATCGATCAGCCTGATTGAGTCCGGCATTGATCTGACATCCTTCGTGACACACCGGATCGAACTAGATGAGATTAATGACGCAATTGATCTGCTGAACAACAAGAAGGCATGCCGTGTCATTGTATATCCGAACGGCACAGAATGAAAATGTAAAGATACTTCCCTGCGGATGCGTGAATCCGGGGCAGATCGCAGTATCTGATTAAAACCACCTGAGAAAGGAAGCAGTTATGAGTGAATTTAAATTAGGCGTTGTTGAATGGGCGTGCCCGCTTCCGGGACCGGGCGGACTGAAGATTCTGTCAGAGCTGGGGCTGCAGGGCATGGAACTTGACTTTGGCGAATACGAGGCCGGATATCCGCTCTATAATGAGCGCGTGCAGGATCTTTATCTGGAAAACGGTGCGAAATACGGCATTGAATTTCCGGCTATCGGTCTGAATGCACTGAATACACATGGGATGTGCCATGACCGTGACAGTGTGGACGGCATGATCGCGATCCAGACAATTGAAAAGGGAATCGAGACAGCAATCAAGATGAACATTCCGGTTGCACAGCTGCCGAGTTGTGACAACGGATTCATCCGGACAGAGAAGCAGTTCTACAATGTCTGTGAGAAACTGAAACTCGCGTGTGAGCTGTCAGAAGGTACCGACCTGATCATCGCATTTGAGAATGTACTGGATGCGGAAAGAACAAAAGAAATGATCCGGGAAGTCAACTGCCCGCGCGTCAAGGTGTTCTATGATACGCAGAATTATCACCTGTTCAGCGGCCTCGATGAAGCGGAAACACTTCACGCAATTCATGAAGACGTCGCGATGATTCACATCAAAGACGGCTACAACAATGCGATCAGTTCTGCGCTGCTTGGACACGGGGATGCAAAATTCTTTGATACGGCAAAAGTAATCAGGGACACAAAGTGTACAGACTGGCTGTTTCTTGAGAACTTCTATGCAACGCTTCCGATCCGCAACATCCATAAGGATTTTTATGAGATCATGCGGAAGGATATTGAAATCGCCCGCAATACGTTTGATATTGCAGCTTAAATATCAGGATAAAGGACACCTGGTGAAAGCTACGTGTTATAACGGTCCTGTCCGGTGTGTTTCTTCCGGACGGGGCCGTTTTTACGATGATGGAAGCTGATTATACAGATATGGCAGTTTCCGGTGACGAGGAATTCACATGGGGTTACATTGAGATGGGATACAAGGTAACCTTTGCATCCAAGATCAGAAATACACTGGTTTACTATTGTGAAAAGAATTTCCCGAATGTTACAGTCCTGACAGCAGATGGACAGTCGGATGCAAATACACAGCTGCAGATCTGCGAGAACTACATTGCACAGGGTGTTGACTGCATCATTCTGAATCCGACAGATGCAGACGGATGCGTGGGTGTCGTAGAGACCTGCCGTGAAAACAACATGCCGCTCGTTCTGGTAAATTCACTTGTTCATACGGACCTGCTGGACAATGGTGTCGGTTTCGTCGGATCCGATAACAGACAGGCCGGTGCGCTGGAGGCACAGTGGATTCTCGATAACATCGATGATACCGAGACCGTCAAGATGTGCTATCAGTATGGCGAACAGGGATATGATCACACAACACTCCGGTATGAAGGTGTCTTCGATACACTGGATGAAGCAGGGTTCAACTATGAGCTCGTTTCTTCCCAGATCAGCAACTTCTACCGTGACAAAGCGATGAACAACGCAGAGGACTGGATCACAGCATATGGCGACGAGATTACCGTTATTCCGTGCTGCAACGACGAATCTGCAATGGGAACGCTGCAGGCTTATCAGGCAGCAGACCTTGCTGACGGCGTATCCATCCTCGGAATCGATGCAAACCAGGATGCACTGCAGGAAGTCAAGAAGGGAACCCTTGCAGGCACCGTATTCCAGAATGCACTCGGCCAGGCAAAATGGGCAGCAGCTTCCGCATATGATGCATGCGTAAACGGATCACTGGATACAAAGGGCGTACAGGTTCCGTTCGAGCTGGTAGATGCTTCCAACGTAGATGATTATCTGGAATAAGAGAACCGATCATTTTTCCTCCAAATGAAGAATGAAACGATATAGAAGAAGGGCTGTCGCGTTATGCGGCAGCCCTTTGGTATTACCGGTATGAGATTCCGACGCCCATTGCATCGACACTGACGTGGCAGGCGATACTGCAGGAGAGGTCGTTGTAATAGGTATTGCAGTCCGGGAAGTGTGTGCGGAGGGTTTCCAGCCACTGGTCGGCATCTTCTTTTTTGGCGAAGGTGCCGGCTGCACCGATCCAGATGCGGGAGGGATCGATCCCGGAGAAGCGGGTTTCCAGGTCTTTCTTGACTGCTTCGCAGGTTTTGGTCTGACACTGGTGGGCGCCGCGTACCTTTGCGAACGCATCCAGCTTGCCGCCCTGTATCGTCAGGATCGGCTTGATGTGGAAGACGGATGCAATCTTTGCTGCGGCGGGTGTGATCCGGCCGCTTTTTTTGAGCAGATCCAGGGTGTTGACTGCGATGTAGATGCTGGATTCCGGCCCTGTTTTTTCAAGGTGTTCACGGATCTCTTCGGCGGATTTGCCGGCGTCAGCCAGAGCCTTTGCCTCAATGACAGAATCGCGCAGTGTGACAGAGATACGGTGACTGTCCGCAACCTGCACATTTCCGTGGAATTCCTGTGCAAATGCCTGCGCAGTCTCGCAGGAATTCGAGAGACCGCTGGACATCGGAATGTGGACGATCGAATCATATCCGCCTGCAAGCAGGTCCGTCCAGAGTGTAATCAGAGATTCAGGAGAGGGCTGTGATGTGCTGACATCGTGTCCATCCAGAATTGCCTGATATAATTCGGCGTGTGTAATGTTGACGTGTTCCAGGTAATCCCGGCCATCAATAATGACCGGCATCGGGATTACATGGACACCAAGTGATTTTCCTTCTTCCGGCGAAATGCCGCTGTTTGTATCTGTTACAATTGCCACATTTGACATATTCGAATTCTCCGTTTAAAATATACATAAACAATCGCATTAACTATATCACAGCATTGTTGAGCGGTCAACAAAAACCAATTGAAAAAATGTTCACTTAAAGAACACACACTTTCCGGAAAATCGTGGTAGTATTTGCGTATACGATGAGCCGGTTTTTTTATGCTTTTTTATTTGGAGATAGAAGAAACGGGATAAAAGAAAACGGAAAGTTGAACAGGCAGACAGCGGCAGGAATTGTATTTATGAAAAAAGGACTTGTTCTGGAAGGCGGCGCAATGCGCGGCATGTTTACGGCAGGTGTGACAGATGTCATGATGGAGCATGGCATTACATTTGACGGAATGATCGGTGTATCCGCCGGCGCGGCCTTCGGATGTAACTATAAATCACACCAGATCGGACGTGTCATCCGCTATAATAAGCGGTTCTGCAGAGAGCCGAAGTTCTGCAGCTTTCGTTCACTTCTGAAGACAGGAGATTTGTACGGCAATGAGTTCTGCTGGCATACGCTGCCGGACGAGCTGGATGTTTTCGACAGAGATGCATACCGGGCAGATCCGATGGCATTTTACGCAGTATGTACGGACATCGAAAGCGGAAGGGCAGTGTATCACAGGTGTGACGCAGGTGATGACATTGATCTGGAGTGGATGCGGGCATCTTCTTCGATGCCGCTGGTTTCGAGACCGGTTGTGATCGGGGATAAAAAGCTGCTGGACGGGGGCGTTTCAGACTCGATCCCGCTTCGGTTCTTCGAACACATCGGCTATGAGAAAAATGTCGTGGTTCTGACACAGCCGGAAGATTATGAGAAAAAACCGCAGAAATATTTCGGCCTGATCAGACTGGCGCTGCGCAGATATCCGAATCTGGTCAAAGCCATAGCGGGGCGCTATATCCGCTATAACCGCACACTGGATTACATCCG
This sequence comes from uncultured Eubacterium sp., assembly GCA_964601425.1. Classification (GTDB taxonomy): domain Bacteria; phylum Bacillota; class Clostridia; order Lachnospirales; family Lachnospiraceae; genus CADBRN01. The sequence continues at coordinate 6,502 of CAZRNI010000111.1, forward strand.
GGAGGCTGAAGCAGAAGGACGCGCGTTTGTCGTGCGGCCGCCGGAGAAACTGCAGATCGGATCTGTGGAGCATGATCCGGAAAAGCTGGAAGCAGTCTATCAGATCGGAAGAAGGACAGGGGAACAGTGCATTGGGGAGATGCAGCAGTTCCTGAATGAAGAACAGAGATAAGCAGTATTTACAAGAATGATAAGGGGAGAAAATGGATCGTTTGTTTATTATCATGCCTGCCTACAATGAGGAGGCGGTTATCAGGGAAGTTGTTGAAGCGTGGTATGCAATTGTCGAAGAGCACCATGGGGACGGTGATTCCAGACTGGTTGTAATCAATGACGGCAGTACAGACCGGACGCAGGAGATCCTGGACGGCATGCAGGAGGACCGGCCCCTCCTTCATGTGATTAACAAGGCAAACGGCGGTCACGGTGATGCACTGCTGACCGGATACCGGTGTGCCGTGGACAATCATGCGGATTACGTATTTCAGACGGACAGTGACGGACAGACCCTTCCGGAGGAATTTGAAGCATTCTGGAGAAGAAGAGAGCGCTATGATCTGATCATAGGAAACAGAAAGCAGCGGAAAGACGGAAAAGGGCGTGTTCTGGTGGCACATACAGAGCGGCTGATGATTATGTATCTCTTTCATGTGAATCTGGCTGATGCAAATACGCCTTTCCGGTTGATGAACGGGGCGTGGCTCGCGAAGAGTCTTCCGCTTGTGCCGCAGGGATTCTTCCTTGTTAATATACTGCTCAGCGTTATTGCAGCCAAGCAGAAACGCAGAATTCTGTACCTCCCGATTACATTCGGACAGCGTGCAGGCGGGGAAAACAGCATGAACATGAAACGGATCTTCCGGGCGGGCGCCAGTGCACTCAGAAGCTTTCCGCGCATGAACCGGAAGATTGAGAGAGAACTTAAGGTTAAAAAGAAATGAAGCAGATTGATCAGGCGATCAAAGACAATCAGTTTGCGGGTGTCTATCTCCTGTACGGGGAAGAAGAATATCTGAAGACGCGCTACCGTCAGAGACTTGTGCGGGCACTTGTAGCGCCGGATGATACGATGAATCTGACGCGTTTTCTGGAAAAGGATGCGACAGAAGATGCAATCATCTCACAGGGAGAAACGATGCCGTTCTTCGCGCCGCGCCGCGTCATCGTTGCTGAGAATACGGGCCTCTTTAAGCGCAGTGCGGATGCACTTGCTGATTATCTCGGAAGACTGCCGGATTACCGGGTGCTGATTTTCCAGGAGACGGAGATTGACAAGCGGGGCCGGCTCTATAAAGCAGTTAAGAAATATGGCCATGCGGCAGAGTTTCCGGTGCAGAAGGAGGAAATCCTGATGCGCTGGGTGCTGGGAGAACTGAAGAAAGAGCAGAAGAACATCCCCCGGCAGGACATGGAGTATTTTCTTTCGATGAGCGGCACGGACCTGGGGAACATCACCCAGGAACTGGAAAAGCTGTTTTCCTATACACTCGGCCGCG
>CAZRNI010000112.1:0-5509 GCA_964601425.1 uncultured Eubacterium sp.
CAACCACACCGGGTTTTCTCCAGTTCCTGTCGGGTGTAAGAGTGCCCAAAACCAGCCTGCCATTGTGTAGATCCATCCATAGCAGCCGGAAAGAGAAAGTACTATGATTGGAAGCATCAAAACACAGTAGGAGGAATGAACATGTCCAGCTTAAATCTTGAACACATTTATAAAACATATCCGAATGGCTTTGAGGCTGTAAAGGATTTTAATCTTGACATTGAAGACAAAGAATTCATCATTTTCGTAGGACCTTCCGGATGCGGAAAATCCACGACACTTCGTATGATCGCAGGTCTGGAGGACATCTCCGGCGGAACCCTGAAGATCGACGGCAAGGTAGTGAATGACGTTGAGCCGAAGGACCGCGATATTGCCATGGTCTTCCAGAACTATGCACTGTACCCGCACATGACCGTCTATGACAACATGGCCTTTGGTCTTAAACTTCGCAAAGTTCCGAAGGCTGAAATTGATACAGCAGTACGAAATGCTGCAAAGATCCTTGATCTGGAACATCTCCTTGATAGAAAGCCGAAAGCTCTGTCAGGCGGACAGCGTCAGCGTGTCGCTATGGGCCGTGCAATCGTAAGAAACCCGCGCGTCTTCCTGATGGACGAGCCGCTCTCCAACCTGGATGCAAAGCTCCGTGTCCAGATGCGTACAGAGATTGCAAAGCTGCATGAACGTCTCGGCGCAACCATCATTTATGTCACGCATGACCAGACCGAGGCCATGACACTGGGAACCCGCATTGTCGTTATGAAATCCGGTGTTGTACAGCAGGTCGATACACCGATTAACCTTTACAATGAGCCGTGCAACCTCTTTGTCGCAGGCTTCATCGGCTCCCCGCAGATGAACTTTATGGATGCAGAAGTCGCAAAGGAAAACGGCGCCGTTGTACTGAAGGTTGCAGAAAAAACTTTCCCGATTCCGGCAGAAAAAGGAAAAGTACTGGAAGAAAAGGGCTATATCGGCAAGACCGTCACAGCAGGTATCCGTCCGGAACACATCAACGATGCAGCTTATACAGACCTGAAGGATCAGAGTGCAGCCTTTGAAGCTCCGGTTAATGTCTACGAGCTGATGGGCGCAGAGGTTTATCTGTACTTCGAATTTGCAGGCACACAGATGACAGCCCGCGTCGATCCGCGCACAACAGCAACGACCGGATCTATCGGAAAATTCATCCTCGATCCGGAGAAGATTCACATATTTGACAAAGAAACGGAGCTTGCGATCGTACATTAAACGCTGTACACTGTTATATTTCTTTACAAAAACCGGGTATCTGTGCATTATCTCACAGATACCCGGTATTTCATATTTACACGCGCAAGTGTATACTATAATACAGAACAACTAATTATATTCTTTGCTGCAGGAGGCACACCCGTTGATCTCAAAAACCATCATGAACCAGATTATTGACGACATTCAGCGCATTACCGGCGTTTCTATGCGCCTTTGTACGCAGGATGAGATACTTCCGGGTCTTCCCTTCACCTATCAGGAAATTCCCGACAGTAATCTTTTGCTGGAAACATCCGGTTCCGGTTCTGAAATGGCAGCAGAGCTCTTTCTTTGTGAGCTTTCTCACATCGAACAGTTTGCAAAACCAAAACGAAATAAAGTCTCCTTCTTAAAGGACGTGGTTCTGGGAAATATCCAGCCTGAATTTATCGCATCCTCCGCACGGAAAATGCATGTAACGTTTCATACAAAGCGGGCGGTTTTTCTGGTTAAGGTTCCTCCGGAAAATCTCGATCTTGCGATTCAGTTTACTTCTGCGATCTTTTCCGCTGCCGCAGGAAATCAGATCGTTGCAGTAGCTTCGGACCGGTTTGTAGTCATACGTGAACTGACAACTACGGATGTTGTATCTGAATTGGCACACGAATTGGCCGATACCCTTCGCGCCGAAATATTGACGTCCGTCTATGTCTCCAGCGGATCCATTGCAAATCATCTCGGTGAGCTTTCACACTCCTATCAGGAAGCCTCCACCGCGCTGGCGATTTCTTCTATATTTACGCCGGACAATTATGTCTCTTCTTATGATAAACTCGGGCTCGGCCGCCTGATCTATTCACTGGATCCGGAACTCTGCCGGACATTTTTACAGGAGACTTTTGGCAGGCATAATCCGCTGAATGATCTGGATCACGATACGCAGCTTCTGGTTCATCAGTTTTTTAATCACAACCTGAACATAACAGACACGGCAAAAGCTCTGTTTCTGCACCGCAATACACTGATTTACCGCCTGGAAAAAATCAAAGAGCAGACCGGTTTTGATATCCGGCGTTTTGACGACGCCATGACATTCCGGATTGCAATGCTGGTGAATATGCGGCTGACGCACCTTTAACTGCGTCTGCCGGCCGCACAGCTGTTTCCCTAAGGCTTACGATACCGGTCCGTACAGAATCATTTCGAGTACTGTCATCAGCAATACCGGTATGATTACGATTAGCACAATACCAATCACATAACCGATCATCCGAAGTGTACGATTTTCACTTCGCAGCAGCCGGAATCTTCCGGCTATCTTTCTTTTATACGCGAAAAACAAGACCAGCAGAAGCTCGATCAAAAAAAATGTCACCCGGTTAATCAGCAGATCGCCAGGGCCCCGGATTTTCTCGACTTTTATCCCAATCGCAATATAAATCATCATAGCGTAACCCAGCACACCGGCAGCCATCTTCCGGGGCATCATCGTCCTGAAACCCGGAATATATCGATACCAGCGTCTGTGTCCACAGCACTTGCTTTTTAATTCTTCTATTGTCTGATACCGCCTTGCCGGATCCATCTGTGTCGCTTTTTCTGCGATCTGCTGCATCGCCGGATCATGCGGAAACATGCGGCGGATCAGAACACCGACTGCATAGACATCCGTCCTTGCATCCGACTGCCGGAATCCATATTGTTCCGGAGCTGCCGAGCCTTCTGTTCCGATCAGAACGGTATCCCGCGTTTTGCCGGGATGATACTGCTTGGCCGCATCATAGTCGATAATCTTAACATTCCCCGCGACATCAATCAGAATATTCTCCGCCTTAATGTCCCTGTGAATGATCGGCGGATCTGCTGCATGTAAGAACATCAGCCCATCACAGATTTCTGATAAAATCCGTATCTTTTCGTTGTCTGTAAGCGTCTTGTTTTCAAGTTTCTTTGCTAGTGTTTCTCCTTGGATGAATTCTTCCAGAACGATCAGAACATTTCCCTGTTCCGTTTCGTTTTCAAAGACTGCAGCAATTCGCGGAATATGCGGGTCCTGGTGTGTCTGTAAAAAATCATACACCGCGCGTTCATAGACAGTGCGCTCCTTTTTGACATACAGCTGATTTGTCAATTGATGGATGACCAGGCTTTTACCACTACCGCCCAGATGATATAATTCTTTATACAAAGACAGCTCATATTGCTGTCTGATCCCTTCGTTCAAAACTTAAGTACTCCCGTAAGGTATTATTTACTATGATTGATGAAAAAACCACCCACGACCTGCTGCAGGTCCTGCAGAAAATTGACCGCTCTGACGCGCTGGATGATTATATTTCTGAAACAGCAAATCAGAATCCCATTCCGTTTGCAGAATATTTTACATCGCTTCCGTCTGTACAGCGCTTCACCAATGCAGAACTGATCAGACGCAGCGGCATCGAACGCACGTATTATTACCAGCTGATCAACGGAACGCGGAAACCCGGCCGCGACAAGGTGATATTGCTGGGTCTGTCCGCAGAACTGACTGTCAAAGAGGTGCAGCGCGCGCTGGAAATGAATCAGCTCGGCATTCTGTACGCAAGAAACCGGCGGGACTCCATCCTGATCTTCGCACTGCAGAATCATCTGACCCCCGACGATGCACAGGAACTGCTGCTTTCGTATCACGAGGATGCCCTGACATGATAAAAGGATCTCATCTTTTATGAGACCCTTTTATCATATCGTTATCGGACCGTAAATACAATCCGTTTTGATGTCCATGCATTTGTCAGATATTCCAGTTCTACGACTTCCGCACTGTCCGGTACTTCAAATGTAACCGTTCCCTTTGCTTTTCTGCCGGATGAAATCGTTGCGGAAATATCATCATCTCTGATAAATGTCTGTGCGCAGTTGATTCCATCCGCATAGCAGTCAAAAAGCAAAGAGGAAACCGCCATATCTGTTGACTGCAGGTTCTCAAACTCCAGCTCACAGGAAACATACTGGTATCCGTCATGCGGCTGCACAAACTGATTGTCGCTCTGATAATAACTGCAGGAAAGATAAGCGATCCTGACTTCTCCGTCTTCGGCGGTTCCGCCGGGCATGACAGCACCTTCAGAACGGCTGGTATTCTTTGGCACTGTATATCCGGAATTCTGATCTCCGTCGAATGCGAAGGTAAGCTTATCCTGTGTCAGAAAGTTGGTCTCATATTCTACTTCGAAAGACTGCGTATTGTCCGGAATCTCATAATAGATAAAACCGGAAGTTGTCCGTCCCGGAGACAGTGTACCGGACAGGTCATCTTCCCCGCCAAAATACGGATCAACACTGTATCCGTCCGCATATCCCTCAAATCCAAATGTCGAAACTGTCACATCATTTTTCTTTGAGATGTTTTCAAAAGCAAGCTGGAGGAAAACATACCGGTAACCCTCCCGCGGCTGCAGAAATTCATTTGCCTCATTATAGTTCCCGGACGCCATGTACACAATCTGCAAATCACCATCCTGCAGGACATCGCCGACATGATAAACTTCCTTCAGTGCTTCTGTTTCCACAACCATTTCCGAAGAATCTTCTGCTGCGGCTGAAGAAGTATTTTCTGTTTCCGTCTCCGACCCGGTATTTTCTTCCTGATTTGCTGCCACCTGCTGCGAAGAACCAGTCTGTTCTGCATTTTCTCCGACTGTCCCGACCTTTTTCGTTTCACTTTTATCTTTGCTGCCGCCTGAGGCCACCCCGATAATAACCAATACTATGATGGCCAGAAGGATCCATTTCCCAATGCCCTTTTTCTGCTTTTTCCTGCAGTGCGGACATACCTTCGCACTCTTGGGGATCTCCATTTTACAGTATTTACAATTTTTTGTATCCGTACCTGTTTTCTCTGCCATTCACATCTCCTCCTAAATAAAATCAGCACGACATCCATCTCTGTCGTGCTAATTATACATTACATAATGAAGGATTTGGTCGGCAGACAGCACACACTGTCTTCATAATCCGTCCCAGCAGGAAGCCGGCTGTGATTATTGCAGATCCCCCCTGTCCTCCGGGATTCCATAATGGCTGTTGGTCCATGCTGTACTGGCTCTATTTTCCGTGAATCTCAAGAGGACGCTCGCCTGTTCCTCCATGTCACAGGTCGGATTTATACTGACAGGAACAGGAATGCTCATTTTGAACGGGTCCGCAGGCAGCGAGGAAGGAATGATGATCGCCAAGTCCGGGCTCATGCTCCATATGCTGAATCACTCGATGATCAAGCTCGCCTTGT
>CAZRNI010000112.1:5519-7971 GCA_964601425.1 uncultured Eubacterium sp.
CGAGGTATTCTGCATCTGTCATCTCTTCCATTTCACGGAAAAGCTGATGAAATTTCAGAGTGGAAGAGATCCCTACCAGATCTGCTATTTTCTCAATCGAATAATCGGTATCCAGCAGATAATTTTTTGCGTAGTTAATCCTGTATATATTCAGTGTGTTTTTAAATGATTTACCAAAATATTTATCAAAAATTCTCCCCACATGCCGCTCGGAGATATGAAACATTTCGGCGGCATCCCGCACGCTGATATTCCGGCTGTAATTATCGTGCATGTACTGCGTAAGTTCCAATGCCAGATTCACATTTCCCTGATCCGCAAGGTCCTTTTGTGAATATATTTCATGTGAAATATCCAAATTCCGGAAAACATGGAGCAAATACTGTGTATAAAAGGTCCGGATCATCTCTTCCCTGCCCGGCAGATCCAGATCCATCTCTCGTTCCAGTTCTTCAATAATCTGATGACAGCCATACCGGTCCGGCAATGTAACTGCCTGTTCTTCATTCAGATACTGAATAACAGTTTCCAGATAGGAATCCATATTTTCAGAAGCATCATATTTTGCTTTCAATGCACTTTTTACCGGCATCTCAAACACAAAGATAAAATAGCGCTTCGGGTTCTTCGGTTCATACAAAGTATGATGATACATTCCCGGTTTTAAAATCGTCAGCGTATTCTCCTTCATCTCCACACACACATCATCAACCATCAAATGCATCGTCCCTTCCAGACAGTAATAGATTTCAAAATCCGTATGTACATGGGAAAATTCCAGACAGCTCTCATCTGTAATCTCTGAATAATTAACCGATACCGTATAATTTCCCATAGAAATCTGCACAATCCGCGGATTATAGGAGATACTTTCATGTTTCTTGTATTCCATCTGGCGCCCTCCGGTCTAATGATATTCGCCTACTGCAGATGTTTTCCGATTGCCTGAAATACTGCATCCTGATTTTTTAAGTATCGGAGCATAACGCTTCTGTGCCCATCCCCAGCATTGATATAGATTCCCTGATGCGTGTTATGTATCTGTATTATATCACGGTAGTATAAATTAATCTCTTTCCCCGCCCTTCCATATATCCTTTTATTTGTGATTAAAAGGCAGGCATCCTGTGTATCCACCAGAACACGGGCTGCATCGACCATCATCCACATGGAAATAACATTGGTCAGCAGCATCACAACGATCTTTCCCGGAAAAACTCTGCCGATGATAAATGATGCAATGGCTGCCGCAACAAAAAGAGCCAGTCTTGGAATCCCGTTAAATTCCGGAATATACTCCACTGTCTCACCGACTTTCTTCTGTTTTTTCAGTTCTGCGACACGCTCATCAAAGCGTTTACTCATTTTAAATTCTCCTGTAAAAATACGACAAAGGCTGAACTGCAGTTTTTCTGCAGTCCAGCACATTTTCATTTCATGATTCGCACCGGCCCCCGAATCTTCCGGAAATCATTCTGGAATATCCTCGTTGCATTTAATAAGAATCTTCGGATATTTTCCGGTAAGCTGTGCCGCGAAGGCTTCCACACCGTCATCCAGAGAGTACACTTTCTCTGTCAGTGCATCCAGATTCATGCGTGTAAGCATCTGCAGCGCACGCGGATATGCATACGGTGCAACAAAAACGCCCGTGATTGTCAGCTCTTTAAAGTAGCAGTACTTAGAGATGTTGAACGGCATCTCATATTCATTCGGATACTGTGCACCGTAGATCAGCATACCTGCATTTGCGGTAACATCCGGCAGATCTCTGACACAGTGAACAGAGCCGGAGCAGTCAAGAACAACATCATAGCCAAGCCCGTCCGTAATCTCCATGCATCTCTCATAGAAGTTTTCATTGACCGGGTCAATCACATAATCCGCTCCAAGCGAAAGCGCAAGTTCTCTTCGGTTTTCGATCGGTTCGCTCATCGTAAGCTTTGTCGCACCAAACATTTTGAAAGCCTGGCATGCCATCTGGCCGATCGGGCCGCCGCCGCTGACGAGTACGCGCTGGCCGACCTTCATATTTGCCTTGTCCAGCATACGGACGATAATTGACATCGGCTCCAGCAGGCATCCCTTCTTCAGACTGACTTCATCGGGCAGTTTATATACCTGATCTTCATGCCAGACGATTTCCGGAGAGAAGCCCGGACGGTTGTATTCCTGCGCATTGATGCAGTACTGCTGCTGGCCATTCTGACAATAATAACAGCCGCCGCAGAAGCGGAGGAAGTTTCCTGCGACACGGTCGCCGACCTTCAGTCCCTTATGATTTGCCTCCGGTCCGAGTTCCACGATTACACCGGAAACCTCGTGACCGAGCGGAATTGGATCCGTTGAACCGACCGGTTCACCAAAGCATCCGCCAACACAGTGCGGATCTGAACCGCAGATCGCACAATACGCAACTTTAATTCTGACATCCTGCGGACCCATTTTAGGC
>CAZRNI010000113.1:0-7945 GCA_964601425.1 uncultured Eubacterium sp.
ACGGGAGACCGGATCCAGACCGCTTGTGGGGTCATCAAGAATCAAAAGCTTTGCCCCGGTTCTATGGATACAATCTTCAATCCGTTCGTCATTCAGTGCCAGCGCCTGATCTTCATCATGAATAAAAACGACTTTATCGCAATCTGCCCCGGCATGGAGCAGTCTCGGTTTTACCGTATCTTCAAGACTGTCCTCAGCACATTGGTAGATAACGGTCTGAGAATCAAAGAAGCCCGTATGATCCGGTATCTCTCCTCCACAGGTCAGACGGGCTGTCAGATTCAAAACAAATGTAGTCTTACCTTCTCCGGGATCTCCCTGCAGAAGCGTTATCTTTCCATATGGGATGTAGGGATACCAGAGCCATGAGACCGGCTTTTCTATAATAGAAGAGTAGTATTGGTATGTAGACGGGCAATCATTCATTTCTGTTTTTAAATCCAAAGTCTTAGCAGTCGTTCAGCTGTTTATTCTTCTCCGCCATATCAGCTACCAGGGTGCGCAGTATTTTGATTTCCGCCGGTGTCAGCCCGGATACGTCAAGCATGCTGTTTCGCTCACAGCCGAGGAGAAAATCCGTTGTCACATTAAAAATAGTAGCGAGTCTTATCAATGTGTCATATGGCGGCTGTCTCTGATCAGTCTCGTAATAATGGATTGCAGTCTTGTTCAGTCCGATAAGCGAGGCGAGCTGATCCTGGCGGAGATTTTTATCCTGCCGAAGCTGTTTCAGTCTTCTGCCAAATGTTGTCTCCATCATGTGCATTCACCTTTCTATGCACCATGATATGGTTCATTTTTCCTGTCATATCATGCATATCGTAACAAAAGACGGTTACCAGTTGGGTGATTGCAGTCACCAGTTTGCCAAATCTCCAGGCAAAAGCCGATGATCCTTGCAGTCAACTGCAGTAACAACCCCCTCACCGTTTTGCAGCCTTGCAGTCTTGCAGTCTTCCCGCATTCTGACTTTCCAGAACTGCTTGCTTTTGATCCTTTCTTCTCGTATACTGAATGTGTGTACTTTGTGTATGTACGCAAGAAAGGAGGCTGTCAAAATGACCACCACACGAGTATTCCAAAATGGAAACAGTCAGGCGCTCCGTATTCCTCAGGAAATGAGAACAAACCAGAAGGATTACTGTATTAATAAGATCGGAGACATCTTCATTGCCTATCCGGCAGAGGATCCATGGGCACCAGCCCGTCAGGTTATCGGAAGCTTTCCAGAGGACTTTATGTCCGACAGAGAACAACCTCAATGGGCTGACGTACCAATCCGGGAGGAACTGTGATGTATCTTCTGGACACAAACGTCTGCATCTATTTCCTGAAAAACAAATATGAAGAACTGACCAGAAAGCTCTTATCCTGCAATCCTGCTGATCTTCGGATCTCATCAATAACAGTCTTTGAGCTTGAATTCGGTGCGGCCAAAAGCAGCTGGGGAGCAAAGACGCGGCAAAACCTTGCCATGTTCCTTGCGCCGTTTAATATCCTTCCCTTTGATTCTGACGACGCCGTGACAGCTGGCAATATCCGGGCATATCTGGAACGGCAGGGAAGCCCGATTGGTCCATACGATATTCAGATTGCGGCTCAGGCCGTCACCAAAGGGCTGACGGTCATAACGCACAATATCAGTGAGTTCAGCCGCGTCCCAAATTTAAAGTATGAAGACTGGGTCGGATAAACGACCAGAAAATACAAAACAGCAGGCAGACTGCCAGTCATCTCTGACAAGCAATCTGCCTGCTATGTATTATAAGTTCTGTGCCAGCGTTTTCAGCATCTGCGCCATCTCCGGTTTCTGCAAGAGTTTCATAAGTACAGCCATGTCATCCGTGCTTTCTTTCTGCGGCTGCTCTATTGCCGTTTCAGTCTGAAGATCCAGAGATTCTGATTCGGGAGCTTCTTCCTTTTTTCTGCCCGAGTAGAACTCCGCCTCAATCAGCTCCGCATTGCGGCAGCGATCCTCATCAATAATGTGCGAATACACATCCGCCACCATCTTAAGCTGTGCGTGTCCGGAATCGCCCTGAACGGATTTCATATCGCCGCCGTTTAGTTTGAGCTTGTAGGTGATGCTCGTATGACGGAGGCTGTGGAATACGACACGCGGGAGATCGTTATCCTCAATCAGTTTTGAGAATGAACGCTCAATTTTGGCATTCTCGATCGGCCGCCCGTTGGTGTAAGTAAAAACGAGATTATACTCCGTATATTCATCGCCGATCAGTTCCTTAAGTTCTTCCTGCTCCTGTTTCCTTTTGATCAGCATTTCTGCAACGGTTTTGGGCAGATATACCCTTCTGATACTGGTGGCTGTCTTCGGTTCCTTCAGAACGAGTGCCGTGTGAGTGCTTTTGATCAGCGGCGGAAACTTGAAGATCACGCCCTTATCACCGAGTTTCTCCAGACTTCCCCTTGTGCAGCGCTGCAGGATCTTATTGATGTAGATCGAAGCTCTGTTTTCCCGCATACTCTCTTCCGAAATATCGACACAATCCCAGGTAAGACCCAGCATTTCCCCAAGACGAAGCGAACACGCAAACGCCAGATTGATGGCAAGAAAAAGATCGTCATCTTCACAGGCGTCAATGGCCCGGAGAAGTTCCTCGCCGGTCCAGATCTGTCTCTCTGTTTTTTTCAGTTTCGGAAGGGTCGCATGCTCTACCGGATTCCGTTCCATCAGTTCCCATTTCACCGCCTGGTTAAATGCAGTGCGGAGAACCTTATGCACCTCATGCACTGTCCGGGGAGTCACATACTCGGACTTTGGGTTTCGGTTGTTCGCGACCACCGCCCGCATGGACAGTAGATTCCTGTAATACTGATCCATGACACGCGGTGTAATATCGGACAGCTTCATGTCTCCGATGACGGGATTCACATAGTTTCGAATGATCCCACTGTTGGACTCATATGTGGACATCGCCCAGGTGTTCACGCCGTATGTAGAAAGATACTCATCCAGAAGATCCTTCAGCGTCCGCGCGGAAGGAACTACAAATGTGTTGTTCTCCTGCTCGTATTCGATCTGAGCCTTTCGCTTTTTCGCCTCTGCAAGCGTTCCGAACGTTTCCCATTTCTGACGCTCCTGTCCCTTTTCATCAACATATCGGTATACGACCGAATAGTGTTTTCTGCGTTTGAAAATCGATGCCATCAGCTTCCCTCCTCACCTTCCAGCCAGGCATCAAAGCTGGCCTTTGAAATCCGGATCGCGCCGCCGATCTTCATCACCTTAAAAGGCGGATCGGCAACGATCTGGTATGCCATGTTGCGGCTGATATCAAGAATGTCCTGCATTTCCTGCACGGTATAAACCTTCTTGGTTTCAGCCCTTTGTATGTATGCCTGATTGTTCTCTTCAATTTCCTGATTCAGTTTGTTGATCCTCTCCATCATTGCTTCCATCGCAATCCTCCGTTCGCTTTTTGTAATGTGTCTGATTCCGGTACCACTCTTCAAAGCTGTCAATCACAACCCGTCGTTTTCCTCTGACAAGGATGATCTGAAACCAGCCTTTATTGGCGACATAGTAAGAATCCGTTTTCTTCAGGCCGAGCAGACGGCCCATTTCCATGATGCTCATTGTTTTCTTCAAGATATGTACCTCCCGGATATCGTCTTTCATAACTGCGCGCGCAGCCACTCATCGAAGCTCTTTTTTGATATGCGGATGTGGCTGCCGATTTTTACACTGTGAAAGACATTTTTCCTTATCAGGTTATAGGCGGTCGTGCTGCTTATATTCAGCATATCCATCACTTCCTGTACGGAATAAACCCTCTTGTTGCTTTCTATCCCATCATCTCTTGGCAGTCCCTTATCTGTCATTTTGCACCTCCTCTTTTAAAACGAATGCAGCCGGCTTTTTGGATCCGACTGCATTCTAAAAGAAAGGAAGTGATATGAAAATGATGTCGATAAAGCAGATGACATCCTTGACAAAATCAGATCTGTGTGCTCAGCCATTCATCGAAGCTTTTCTTTGAAATACGGATATGGCTGCCGATCATAACACTATGAAACAGATTCTTTTTAACAAGCTCATACGCCGTCGTACGGCAAATATCCAATATGTCCATGATCTCCTGTACGGAATACACTCTTTTATCATTCATGACTCGTTTCCTCCTCAATCTCGCAATAGGCTGAAAGCACATCCTTCATCTGTCTGATAATCCGATTCATCGCCCGGTCACTCAGCTTTCCGACATAAGAAAGTAGCTGATACTCGGCGACCATGTGTGCGTGTACAAGCATGACCGCATAGGGTTTCCCGATATCCTTCTTGTCCCGGATGATCACATCCGTTTCCGGATCTTTTTCCGTAATACTCAGCGTCAGCGGGGCGACCATATACCATTTAGTCGTTTCGGTCTGTTCTTCCGGCCAGAGAACGACGGAAATCTCGACCGTGCTCTCTCTGGGCCTCTGTCCGCGCTTATGATCGATCAGATAAAGATCTCCCCGTCTGAAGGTCCAGTTTTCTTTCAATATTCTGTCCTGACAAAGCATTCGCAGGCACCTCCTTCCAAATACCGGCGCTTGCGCCGAGAGCAGTTTGTGGTTTCCTTTTTGGGATACAGCAGATAATCAAAGCCTTTTCTGGCTCCGCAGTATGTACAGTCTTCCTTTGTGAGCTGCTGTTCGTCTGCCCGTTTCATGCTGTAGCGGTTGGCGCTGTAAAACTGCGAAGCGCAGCTGCGACACAGTGTGATCAGAATCGGTTCAGGTCTCTGTGTCTTACTCATTTACGGCGCCTCCACATCTTCATAGATTTCCATGCCGAGGCTGACCGTAATCACTTCGTCGATCTTCCGCATGGTTTCCCTGCTGACTCTGCCGATGTAATATTCAATGCGGCATTTGTCGATCGTCCGGATCTGTTCCAGCTCGACCATGGACTCGCGAAACAGTCCGCCCTCTTTCCGGATCAGATAATGTGTCGGCTGGTGCAGTTTATGCAACTGTGTGGTGACTGGTGCGATGATCAGAGTAGGAGCGTGATAATTGCCCGCATTGTTCTGAAGGACCAGCACCGGCCTTGTCCCACCTTGTTCCGACCCACGGAAAGGATTAAGGTTTGCAAGATAAATGTCCCCCCTTCGGAACACCCATCCATCATGTAGCTCTTTTTTTCTGTAAAGCATGGATCCTCCCTTGTAATGGCCTTTATGAAATAAGATTTGATGTAATCGACCAGAGCAGATTCGTGATTTCCTTTCGGAAATCACTCATTTCGGCTTATCACCGAATATCTGCCCGTCCGCAGTCTGCTTTCTGCGGGTAAACCTGCGCATCAGCCTGCAGCCGTACAGCTGCTCTGCTCGTTAACATCGAATATGCTCGTCCTGTATTTATCCTCGATCACCCCAGGATCCGGGGAATATCATCAGGCGGCCGATGGGTTTCGGCTCCATAGGGTTCCAGCCTCCCCGCGGTTCTCGCCGGGCCGCCACGTCGAAGCGGATTACGCTGAACGTCGCCCTGCCTCTGGCAGGTCTCCTGACGCTCCATCGCTTCTCCTTTTCCCCAAAAGCCTTCGGCTTCCGGGGGCCCCGAATATTGTGACGGAAGTATCATTGTCCCTTCCGTGTTTCATCGCCGGCCGGATGCCATCCGGCTTTCAGGAGGATGTTTGCCGCTCGCCCTTTCGGGGTCTCCGCGCATCTCCATACGGCTGGAGCCTTCCGGCTCCCACAGAGGAATGTACCTGATGAATGGGTATTCAGTTGTCAAAGTGCGGCGGAGGATTGTTTCCCTCCACCTTGTAGGCATTGGGAGGACGGTTTTTATAACCATTTCCGAGAAGTTTTTACATTTCATAGATGTGCTCTTGATTTTTTATCGGTTAACCGATAATATATAAGAAAAATGAAAGGAAGGAGGCCATATCAATGAATTTCGAAAAAGAACTAAAAAAAAGAAAAACCAATATCCGGGCCTGCTCCATCCAGAGTGACATTCCTTATGCGACACTCTATCCGATCATCAAAGGCCAGATTGATATAGGAACCTGCTCTTATTTCACAGTGGCAAAGCTCGCTCGATTTCTCGGCTATCGCCCGGATGAGATCGTGTATGAAAAAGAAGATTTCCAGACATTTCGCAACAATCTGCACCACCGTATCAAAAGCAATGAACTGGAATGTATCCTTGAGATCATAGAAAGTGATGATGTATCCACATACATGCGGCATGAAGATTATCTGAAAGCGCTGTATCTGGTTGCCACAGTCGATTACATCAGCAAAAAGAATGATATTCCTCTCTGTGACAAATACAGCAGCGTCCGGCATATCCGATTAGAAAAGCCCTATTATGTGGGAGACTCTTCGTTATTTGGTTCGGACAGGCGGGAATGTATCGATGAATTCCTCAGATTCAATATTTATGAAGGAGATTTGTATGATGCAGTCTAAGGAAAAGATCACCCGGACAAATGCGATGGACATTATCCGGCGCTTTGCAAAAGAATACAGGAAGGCCCTTGGAAAGGCTCCGGCAGAGATTATCATTGTGGGTGGCGGAAGCATCATGCTGAACTATAAATTCCGGGATGCCACTCAGGATTTTGATGTGATTCTCCGTGCTGCTTCCGGAATCAAGGATGTTATCGCGCGATTTGCAGACGAGAACAACCTCCCCAGAGACTGGATGAATACCGATTTTGTAAAGACAGCTTCGTACTCCGATGCCCTGATGGAAGTATCCCGCCATTATTGTTGGCTTAATAACCAGACATTAGAAATCAGGACCGTCTCCGGAATCTATCTGATTGCAATGAAAATGATAGCCCGCAGGGATTATCGCAACGATATTTCCGATGCGATTGGAATCCTGATCGAAGAGGCTGAGACAGGGAATCATTTTTCCTATGACGAAATAGAGGCGGCTTACCAAAAACTGTATCATGAATCACCGGATCCAAAAACGCAGGAGCAGTTCCGTGAACTATGTGCAAAGAGCATAGAAGAATTAAAGATCCTGTATGATTCTCAGAAGGATACTGAATCTATTGTAAGCGAACAACTGATCACCTATATTGAAGACGGTGTGAATATCAACACAGAAAACGTCACAGATGTTGCCGCGCGTATCCGTGAAAAAATGGGTAAGAAACAATAAATCATGCATCTTCTACATCGTTACTAATATACGCAGACAAAAGTAATCCCCGGAAAGCAATCTCTGGCTCTCCGGGGATTGAGTTTCTGCGTCCTGCGCTTTACGCGGTTTTGATCTTCTTCCGTATCCTCTGGATCTTTTTTGTGACAGCTGGCTGGCTGACTGCCTTCATCGCCGCGATCTCCGTTACCGTGTATTCCTCAATAGCATAAAGCCGGATGATTTCCTGTTCTTCTTCAGACAGCTTTCGGATGGCAGACAGCAGCTCTTTTGAATCGATCTCGTCAATCCATGCATCCCGTCGATCCGGGTTCGTTGTCACTTCCGGAACAGAAAACTGATCCCTGAATTTGTACAGATACGGAGATACGCCTTCGTCAGAATCGACGTAATCAAAACCCCGATCGTTCCGGGCCGAATAGCATTCCAGTGATTGATTGTGCAGACAGTAAGTACGCTCCTTCTTAAACATCTCCCAGTCATATTCCCGCATAGCCGCGATGGCTTCTTCCGCCATGCCTGCTTCGCGGTATTCCTTCTCGGTTCTTGCCCAGTTCTCGTCAAATTTCTTCTTCTCCAGTCCGTAATTGAATTTCATTGTTTGTCCTTTCCGCAGCATCTGCCGGGAAAGGACTTCACTATCGGGAGCCGTACGAAGCGTCGGGCAAAAGAGCAATGAAAAGAGCGCCGTCGAAAACGAACCATAGAAAAGATCAAAAAGACCTTGCCTATGATCCGACTTCGTACGGCGCTCGGTAGTACGCGATCCTAAGACCGGCTCTGCATGCTCGATTTAAAAGTCAGT
>CAZRNI010000114.1:0-7931 GCA_964601425.1 uncultured Eubacterium sp.
AACACAGGATGGAACGGCACAGGAAAGCGTATCTCCATTAAGGATACCCGCGGCATTATCGACGCAATCCTGAATGGTGATGTTCTTAAGGCTCCGACCAAGAAGATTCCGATCTTCGATTTTGAGGTTCCGACTGAGCTTCCGGGCGTTGATCCGGCAATTCTTGATCCGCGCGATACCTACGCAGATGCTGCAGAATGGGATGAGAAGGCAAAAGACCTCGCAGGCCGCTTTATCAAGAACTTTGATAAGTACACCGGAAATGAAGCAGGTAAGGCACTTGTTCCGGCAGGTCCGAAGCTCTGATTTGAGGAATCATCGGATTTTCTGCTGCTTTCAGCAGGGATGAGTCCGTTTTTTGCACATCGCGTGCAGGCATTGGGTAACAAATACATAGGGGCTGCCGTATAAGCGGCGGCCTCTTTTTATATGACCGGGGGTCAAAAATCCTCTATTTTGTGTATGTTCTCCTTCAAAACACAACTTATGCTAGACTTGCAGAGGGTTTCGGGCTATAATTGTGATTAGTGTAATACTCTGGTAGATTGTCATGCTTTGCATTTCTATTATTAAGGTATGAATGATACCGGATAAGCGGAGGAGATAAATCATTATGAAAATCATAAAAGTGCTGCCTTTGTTGCTCTCAGCTGCCATGATTGCGGGAATAGCAGGCGGATGCGGCAGCAAGCAATCAGAAACAGAAGCTGTATCTGAAGCTGTTGTGACAGAGACGCCGGCTGCAACGCCGACGCCGACCGCAACACCGACCCCGACACCTACGCCTACCCCAACGTCGACGCCAACGCCGACGCCGGAAGGTACTTCATTGAAGGCAGAGGCAATTGAAGCGGAGCCCGTTGAAGGATCTGAAACAGATGCGTCAGCTGCGGCCCGGGACGGTGAAAATACGGATACTTCCGGAAGCGGTTCCGGCTACGTGACGGTCAGCAGCGCAAATGTGAGAACAGATATGGATCTTGATTCGGAAATATATACTTCCCTTGAAGAAGGAACGCCGTTTAATGTAATCGGAGACGACAGCGGATGGTATATCGTATCGATCGATGGCGGTACTTATTATATTTCGCAGGAACTGGTCGGAAAAGCCGGCAGCACGGACGGCGCAGCCGTGACTGATGATACAGATGATACAGATGATTCAGATGATTATGACGCCGAAGAATATGATGAAGAAGAGGATTATGATGACGGAGGATCACGGGCGGAATAAATACCGGAGCTGATTCTCACGGGACGGAACCTGTATCTGTTCTGCGTATCCGGAAAACGAAAAAAACGCAGCCGCCAGAAATCCTGGCGGCTGCGTTTATTCTGTATCTTACTTGAGTTCTGATGTGCAGTGCGGGCATCTTGTTGCGTCGATGCTGACGTCATCTGATTTGCAGAACGGGCAGATCTTTGTGGTCGGCGCTGCTTCCGGCTCCGGCTTTTTAACCATGCTCTGTGCTTTGTTCAGTGCCTTTACCAGACAGAAGATAACAAATGCGATGATGATAAAGTTAATGATCGCACCGACGAAGTTTCCGATGGCGATGACGCCGCCTCCGGCGAGATGAATACCCATCTGGCTGACATCGATACCGCCGCTGACCAGGGAAATGATCGGCATAATGATATCATCGACCAGTGAGGTGACGATAGCAGTGAAGGCTGCACCTATGATCATACCTACTGCAAGATCCATAACACTGCCGCGTGAGATGAATTCCTTAAATTCAGATATAAATTTTTTCACAGTAACTCCTCCTCATGTATCTATAAAATTTTTATAAAGTTCTTTTATATTATACCAGTTTACACGGATAAAACAATAAAGAGTTTTGAAAAACGTAACAGAAGGAAAAAAAGAGAAAGGCGATTTCAGGGCGGGCCAGAAGCGGCAGCCGGGAAACAGGAAGGTTTGTGAATCCTGCCAATGGACATATTCAGTAGTTCAAATTACAATAGACACTGTATTTTGTGGTTTGAACAGCGGATACAGCAGTTGCAGCATGTTTGTATATCGGCCTGTTTTGTACCAATCACATCAGCCTGTTTCATACAAATGGAGAATAAAACTATGAGCTACGCAGATCAGTTATTTATCAGCATGTGCAGAGATATTATAGACAATGGCTGTGATACCAAAGGGGAACTGGTTCGTCCGCACTGGCCGGATGGCACGCCGGCTTATACGATTAAAAAATTCGGCGTTGTAAACCGCTATGATCTGACGAAAGAATTTCCGGCGCTCACGCTGCGGAAAACTTATCTGAAAAGCTCTTTTGATGAGATTCTCTGGATCTTGCAAAAAAAATCCAACAACATTCATGATCTGCACAGCCACATATGGGATGAGTGGGCTGATGCGCAGGGGTCGATCGGCAAGGCATACGGATATCAGCTTAGTGTGAAGCATCAGTACCGCGAAGGGGAGATGGATCAGGTTGACAGGGTTTTATATGATTTAAAACATAATCCCTACAGCCGGCGGATCATGACAAATCTGTATGTACATCAGGATCTGCATGAGATGGCATTGTATCCCTGTGCATATTCCATGACTTTTAATGTTACGAAAAAGCCGGGCAGTGACAGGCTGACGCTCAATGCTGTGCTGAACCAGCGGTCGCAGGACGTCCTTGCAGCAAATAACTGGAATGTCTGTCAGTATGCGCTGCTGCTGATGATGTTTGCGCAGGTATGCGGCATGGAGGCGGGCGAGCTGCTGCACGTGATTGCAGATGCACATATTTATGACAGACATGTTCCGCTGATCGAAGAGCTGATCACCCGTGAGACTTATCCGGCGCCGACTGTGCGGCTTAATCCGGATATTAAGGATTTTTACGCATTTACACGTGATGATCTGATTGTAGAGAATTATCAGGCAGGTCCGCAGATCAAAGATATTCCGATCGCGATTTAAAGGAAGTATCTGCCGGCATTGGATATAGAAGAAAGAAAAACAGGAGAGAGTATATGAAGGCAATTGCAGCGGCTGACAAAAACTGGGGCATCGGGCAGGGAAATAAACTGCTGATCAGTATTCCTGCTGATATGCGTTTCTTCCGGGACAAGACAACAGGTCACATTGTTGTCATGGGGCGGAAAACACTGGAGAGCTTTCCGAACGGGAAACCTTTGAGAGACCGCGTTAATATCGTTCTGACACGGGATTTGAATTACAGCGTCAAGGGTGCGGAAGTCGTACATAGTATTGAAGAACTGACAAAGCTGCTGGAGCAGTATCCGTCGGACGAAGTGTATGTGATCGGCGGTGAACAGATTTACCGTCAGCTGCTTCCGTACTGTGATACAGCCTATATAACGAAGATAGATTATGCGTATCAGGCGGATGCATTTTTTCCGGATCTCGATGCGGACGATGCATGGGAGGTTGCGGAAGAGAGTGAAGAACAGACCTGTTTTGATATAGAGTACACATTCCGGACATACAGGAGGAAAGATCAATGATCAGACGGGCATCTCATACAGTCCGGATCGGAAGCTGTGAAATCGGCGGAAATAATCCGGTGCGGATCCAGTCGATGACAAATACAAAGACCGAAGATGTCAGGGCGACCGTTTCACAGATTCTGTCTCTTGAGAACGCGGGGTGTGAAATTATTCGCTGTGCGGTCCCGACAATGGAGGCTGCAAAAGCATTGGCCGGGATTCGTGAGCAGATCCATATTCCGCTGGTCGCGGATATCCATTTCGATTACCGGCTTGCGATTGCCGCGATGCAGAACGGGGCGGATAAGATCCGTATCAATCCGGGCAATATCGGAGCAAAAGAACGTGTTGCGGCAGTTGTGCAGGAGGCAAAGGACCGCGGGATTCCGATCAGGGTCGGCGTTAACAGCGGATCGCTTGAAAAGGATATTCTGGAAAAGAACGGCGGCGTTACAGCGGAGGGTCTTGTAGAAAGCGCACTCAGACAGGCGGCTGTAATTGAAGATATGGGATATGAAAATCTGGTGCTCAGCATCAAGGCATCAGATGTTATGATGTGCGCGGAGGCACACAGACTGATCGCTGACCGGACAGCGCATCCGCTTCATGTAGGAATTACCGAGGCCGGAACGCTTTATGCAGGCAATATCAAGTCAGCTGTCGGCCTCGGCATTATCTTGTCACAGGGTATCGGAGATACGATCCGTGTTTCGCTGACAGGGGATCCTCTGGAGGAGATTAAATCCGCAAAGCTGATTCTCAGGACGCTTGGCCTTCGGAAAGGCGGTGTAGAGGTTGTGTCCTGTCCGACATGCGGAAGGACGAAAATCGACCTGATTTCGCTGGCGGAGCAGGTGCAGGAGATGGTTTCAGGTATGCCGCTTGATGATCTGAAAGTTGCTGTGATGGGATGTGTTGTCAACGGACCGGGAGAAGCCAGAGAGGCGGATCTGGGGATTGCAGGCGGTGACGGCGTCGGCATCCTGATCAAAAAAGGCGAGGTTATCAAAAAAGTACCGGAGCAGGAACTTCTGGGTGCGCTCAAAGCGGAACTGGAAAAGCTTATCAATATTTAAAAAAGGAAGTATATTTCGTGGCAGAACAATTATCCAGACGGATCGAGGAAGTCTTTCCCGGAATCAAACTGAATGACGGACTGCAGCAGGTTTTGAAGCATGCCATGGTGACACGAGTTACCATGAACCGAAGAAAGCGTCTGCTTCGTGTGTATCTGGAATGTTCTGCGTGTCTGCCGAAGGAAAAGATCTACGAGCTGGAGCGTGCACTTACACGAGGCCTGCAGGCGGGTTCATCCCTGCAGGTGCGGGTGATTGAGCGTTTCAGACTCTCCAGTCTGTATACACCGGAAACCCTTCTGGAACAATATGGAGAGAGCATTGAGCTGGAGCTGCGTCAGTATAATCATATGCTGGCGTGGCTTTATCACACTGCGGAATTTGAATTTCCCGGGAAAGACCGGATGCGCGTAGCAATTACGGATTCTGTTGTTGCGAAAGATCTGGAAGAAGAGTTCTACAGAATTCTGGAAAAAATTCTGAATGAGCGCTGCGGTCTCGGCGTGCAGATAGAGATCGTCCGGGAGGAACGTCAGCAAACACACGCAATGAAGGAAAATGAACTTCTGATGCGTGCTGCAGCCAAAAATGTGGTAGCCCGTACAGCCTTTGCCAGCGGCCGGGGAGAAAGCGGAAATGATGCGGAAACATCTGAAGCAGCCGGAGCAGTTTCGGGCGATGCAGCCGCAGGCGGTATGATACCGGCTGCAGACAGCTCTTCTGCCGGCGCAAAGCAGAACGGGGATGCTGAAAAAGGGATAGGATTATCTTCCGGTGCAAGAGAAAAAAGCGGTAATCAGCCGGGTTCCGCAAAAGGCCGGGGAAGTGACGGCGGCAGCCAGTGGCGTTCCGGGCGCGGAAAAGGCGGACGCGGTCTGCATCTGGGAGAACCGGATGCGGATGTAATGTACGGCAGAGACTTTGATGATGACAGTATGCCGCTTTCCGAAGTAGATGAGTTATCGGGAACGGTAGTTATATATGGTGAAATCATTGATACAGAGATGCGGACGCTGCGCAGTGAACGTGTTCTGTTAATCCTTACAGTTACAGATGATACAGATACTATACGCGTCAAGATCTTTCTGGACGGCGGGGAGCAGGAAGCGGCTGGTGCTATGTTCAAAAAAGGTACATTTGTGCGTATCAAAGGCCGTGCACAGGAAGACAGCTTTGATCATGAGCTGACAATCATGTCGGTCTCCGGTATCAGACGTTCTGTCAGTTTCCGGAAGGTGCGGCAGGACAACAGTCCGGTAAAACGAGTGGAACTTCACTGTCATTCTAAGATGAGTGATATGGACGGCGTCACGGATGCGGCTGCCCTGGTTAAGCGTGCCTGGAAATGGGGGCATTCTGCGATCGCCCTGACGGATCACGGCGGTGTACAGGCTTTCCCGGAGGCAAACCATGCCATGGAGGATATTGACCGCGCCTACCGGTCCGAATGGCAGAAGGCGCATCCGGAGGCGACAAAGGATGAGCTGAAGAAGATCTCTGCACCGTTTAAGGTGATCTACGGCATGGAAGCCTATCTGATTGACGATCTGAAAGGAATTGCAGTCAACAGCCGGGGACAGAAACTTCAGGAATCCTATGTTGTATTTGATATCGAGACGACCGGTCTCTCCAATCAGACATGTAAGATCATTGAGATCGGTGCTGTACGTGTAGAAAGCGGAAAGATTACGGACCGCTTCTCGACTTTTGTCAATCCCGGTGTGCCAATCCCGATGCGGATTGAGGAACTGACCAGTATTTCGGACAATATGGTTGTGAATGCGCCGCCGATTGAACAGGTGCTGCCGGAATTCCTCGAATTCTGCAGGGGTGCCGTTATGGTTGCGCACAATGCTGACTTTGATATGGGGTTTATTATCAAGGCCTGCGAAGAACAGGGATATCCGGATCATTTTACCTATGTGGATACCGTGGCGATGGCGCGTGTACTTTTGCCGGGACTGGGCAGCTTTAAGCTCGATAAGGTGGCCAAAGCGGTCGGCGTTCTTCTGGATCATCATCACAGGGCCGTTGATGACGCTGCCTGCACTGCTGACATTTTTGTAAAATTTATTCAGATGCTGGAGGACCGCGGTGTTACAGATCTTGACGGTATGAATGAAATGGCGTCCTTAAGCGATGAGGCGAAGCGCAAGATGCCTTCACATCATGCAATCCTGCTGGCAACCTGTGAGGCGGGACGGCAGAATCTGTACCGGCTTGTATCTGCGTCACACCTCAACTATGTTTATAAGATGCAGGCGCGTGTGCCGAAAAGTCTTGTTCAGAAATACCATGAGGGCATTCTGGTCGGATCGGCCTGCGTAAAAGGCGAGCTCTATGACGCCATGCTGCGCGGCACACAGGAAGAAGAAATTATCCGTCTGATAGATTTTTATGATTATCTGGAAATCCAGCCGGTCGGCAACAATGCATTTTTGATCGAAAGTGACCGGAACGAGGCGATTACTTCCGTGGAGGATCTGCAGGAAATGAACCGCCGGATCGTACAGTACGGAGAGCAGAGCGGCAAGCCGGTCGTTGCGACCTGTGATGTACATTTTATGGATCCGGAGGATGCGATTTACCGCACCATCATAATGGCCGGAAAGAAGTTTAAGGATGCCGAAGATCAGGCGCCGCTCTATCTGCATACGACGGAAGAAATGCTGGAAGAGTTTTCCTACCTCGGCAGCGAGAAGGCCAGAGAAGTAGTCATTGAAAACCCGAATAAAATTGCTGAGCAGGTCGAAAAAATCTCACCGATCCGCGCAGGTAAATTTCCGCCGGTTATTGAGGATTCTGATAAAACTCTGCGGGAGATCTGCTATCGGCGGGCTTATGAGATCTACGGTGATCCGCTTCCCGGGCTGGTAGAGGCGAGACTGGAGCGGGAATTGAATTCCATTATTTCCAACGGATATGCTGTGATGTATATCATTGCACAGAAGCTGGTATGGAAATCCAATGAGGACGGCTATCTGGTCGGCTCGCGCGGCTCGGTCGGGTCTTCTTTTGCGGCGACGATGTCCGGGATTACGGAGGTGAATCCTCTGCCGCCGCATTATCTTTGTGACAGCTGTAAATACGTGGATTTTGATTCGGAGGAAGTGACAAAATACAAGAACCTCGGCATGGCAGGCTGTGACATGCCGGATGCGGTCTGCCCGAACTGCGGAAAACCGCTGACAAAGATGGGATTCAATATTCCTTTTGAGACCTTTCTTGGATTTAAAGGAAATAAAGAGCCGGATATCGACCTGAATTTCTCGGGAGAATATCAAAGTAAGGCGCATAAATACACAGAAGTTATTTTTGGCGCAGGACAGACCTTCCGTGCGGGAGGTGGAGACCGACAACCTGAAAAATATGAGCTCAAGGCTCATATATGAC
>CAZRNI010000115.1:0-7907 GCA_964601425.1 uncultured Eubacterium sp.
AGAAGCTCCGCACCGCACTCCGGTTCCTGCAGCATGCGTCTCGCTCTGACAAGCGTATCTGCCTCAACACATCCGCCGCCGATCGTTCCGGCTGTCGTATAACCGTCTTCCAGCAATACCATTTTGGCGCCTGCCTCACGTGGCGCAGACCCTTTTCTGTTAACAATTGTCATCAGAATTCTGGGAGCACTGCTGTCCGCCTGTTCTTCATGATGATCGCCGAGAATTGCCTCCAGGATCTCCTTTGGATATCCGCTGTCCTTCCCGGACTGGTTTTTCACCTGAATAATCTCTGCCATGACTGAAACCGCAATTTCCTCCGGTGTTTCCGCGCCGATTTTCAGACCGACAGGCGTATATACCCTGGAAAGAACTTCCGGGTCAATCCCTTCTTCTGCGAGATTCTGCATGACAATTTTTACACGTCTTCTGGAGCCCATCAGCCCGATATACGCATGCGGTTTCTGTGCAATCTCCTTCAGGCATTCTTTATCCCATTTGTGACCTCTTGTCACAATGACAAACCATGTGTTCGCATCACCCGGAATCTGCTTCAGTGCCTCGGTAAATGCGTCACAGATCACGTTCACGCCGGCCTCTCTTGCCTGATCCGCAAAACTCATGCGGTCGTCAATCACTGTAACCTCACAGCCGATCATTTTGCCGATTCTGGCAATTGCGATACCCACATGTCCCGCACCGCAGATCACGATTTTCTTACCGCCCGTGATCTGCTCTGCATATACACCTGCCTCATCGGTCTGCAGAAGACCGGAATCTGTCTGTTCTGTTACTTCCGGATGCTTCGCGAAGAATCCGTCCACTGAAGACTGCCAGACACATTTATGATCCGACATAAGGAGTTTTTCGCCTCTGTATTTGCCGTCAATCACAGTAAATAATCTGTTGTCACAATTCGGATTCAAAGATGTCAGCAGTTCGTATAATTCTTTCATGATCGCTACCTCTGTCTTTCTGTCTTTGTCATGCTGCTCAGTTTTATCGCTTTTTCCCCCTGATTCTGTTCCACTCACTGTTCTGTCTCTCTGCTGGTCTGGCTGAAAGCTTTATTTCCGGAGATCTTTCCGATAACGGCGAACCGCTTCGCCAGTGCATGCAACGACAGAATTAATTTCTTCTTCTGTGTTCCTGTAGGAAAGTGAAAATCGAACCGCCTGATATGCCTCTTCATTGGTTCTGCCCATCGCACGGAGCACATGTGACGGATCCGGGAGTCCTGCCGAACATGCGGATCCCGCTGACGCGCAGATGTTATGCATATCCAGCGCCACCAGAATGTATTCAGCCGGAACCCCTTCAAAGGATACATTAACATTTCCCGGAAGACGATTGTCTACAGAACCATTTACGATACAATTCGGAATCTCTGCCTGCATCTGCATAATCATGTGGTCCCGCAGCCTTTTCTCCTTCGCCATATGCTGCTCCAGACTGCCGGATGCCAGCTCTGCGGCAATTCCCATACCAATCACGCCGGGAATATTTTCCGTTCCCGCGCGGCGTCCGTTCTCCTGCCTGCCGCCATGGAGCAGCGGCGGCAGACGCAGTCCTTTGCGCATATATAAAAATCCCGTACCCTTCGGTCCGTAAAATTTATGCCCGCTTGCGCTCAGCAAATCTGCCTGCAGTTCTTTCACATCTGCCGGAATATGTCCGACTGCCTGAACGGCATCTGTATGCAGAAGAATACCATTCGCCCGGGCAATTTCACTGATCTCACGGACCGGCTGGATCGTTCCGACTTCATTGTTTGCAAGCATGACCGAAATCAGCACCGTATCCTTCCGGATTGCCTGCGCAATCTGCTCCGGTCTGACAATCCCGTCAGAAGGAACATCCAGATACGTAACTTCCGCCCTGCCTGCGCGTTCCAGATGTTCGCAGGTTCTGAGGACTGCAGGATGTTCCATCTTTGTCGTGATGATGTGATTCCCTTTCCTTCCGCTGTACTCCAGTGCTGCAGTCAGAGCCTGATTATCTGCTTCTGTCCCGCCGGATGTAAAAAGGATCTCTGACGGTGCAGCATGAATCAACTCTGCAGTCTGACTGCGGGCTTTCTCAACAGCTGCACGGACCGGTTCCGCATGCCGGTAAGCTGCAGAAGGATTTATCCACAGCTTTTCTGCTGCTGCAGCCATCCCGCGCAGAACCTCCGGCGCTGCAGGTGTCGTAGCAGCATAATCCATATAAATGTATTCTTGCATGCTGTTCCTCCGTCATTTCTCTGCAGAAGTACATTTCAGGCCAGATGGCTGCCGCCCTTTCCGAAACCGCAGTTCGGGAAGGTACAGACATCACAGGATAAACAGAGCCCGCCTTCTCCGAGGCAGGAAATATCGTGCCGGTCAAGCATATCATCCGCCATAACGCGCGGCAGTACCAGATCAAAAATTGTGCGCTTTGCATACATGACGCAGCCCGGAAGACCCATAATCGGAATCCGGTTCTCATAATAAGCCAGCAGGAACATCGCACCCGGCAGCACCGGCGCGCCATATGTGACTACCGTGCCGGCCACTTTGCGGATTGCATATGGTGTCTTATCGTCCGGGTCAACACTCATGCCGCCGGTACATACAACAACATCTGCTCCTGCATCTATCATCTTCCGGATTCCGCTGATAATGTGCTCCGGATCATCGTCACTGACAACATGACCGATGATTTCCGTGTCAAATGCGCCCAGCTTTTCCTCGATCACCGGGGTAAATGTATCTTCAATTCTTCCGTAAAATACTTCATTTCCGGTTGTTACAATTCCGACCTTTTTGTGCTGATAGGGAAGGATCTCAAATACCGGCTCTGTTCCGCCCGCAGCGCGTGCGCGCTCCATTTTTTCTTTCTCAATCACGAGCGGAATGATTCTCGTCGCTGCAACCGTATCACCTGCTTTCACCGGGAAATTTCCGTGCTGGCTGGCGATCATCATCTCGCCGAGCGAATTAACCGCATTCAGTTTCTTCCGGTTCACCTTCAGAACGCCGTCACAGTCTGCGACGATTCCGATTTTTCCTTCCTTGACAGGGGTCGGATGCATATATTCATTCCGGCACATCTCATAGAGAACCTCTGCTGCTTCATTCTCATGCATCATCGATTCGTCATTTTCCCAGATATAAATGTGATCCTTTCCGACACTGAGAAGCACCGGAATATCCTCCTCGCGGATCACATGCCCTTTCCGGAAAACAGCATCTTTTGTTACACCTTTAATAATCTGTGTAATATCATGGCACAGTACCTGTCCGACTGCATCTTCAGTACGCATCAGCTTCATGGGAAACCTCCAAACAGAATTTTATCGATCATCGATTATATAATATTATTACGCGGCCACTGTTGTCAAGGTTCAGCAGCCGCGTAATAATACACAATAATTCAGATCAAATTTTGTGAATAATGTCCGTCATTCGTTTGTTCCGGAAATGGGTCCCGGCGTGCTGCCGCACTCCACGTCCATCCCACGCCTTAGGAAAGGGAACTGTTCTGCTGCGCTTAATCGCGAGCTCCAGTCACGCATTTCTCAGCACGCTTCCGTTGCCCATGCCGACAGCCTGTCGATCTTCTCCAGATCCTCCTGCTCCAGAATCAGACTTCCGCCTGCCGCATTGTCGCTCACCTGCTCCGGCTTGCGGGCACCGCAGAGAACACTCATGTACGGTTTGCGGGCGACGGTCCATGCGATCACCAGACTCGCCATGGACGTCTCGTATTTCTCACAGAGCGGCTTGAACTCTTCAAGCATTGCCAGAACTTTTCTGCGCTCTTCCGGTGCATAGAACCGGAGTGATTTCTTTGCATTTCCGACGGCTTCTGTCTGCATCGTAACTTTTCCGGTCAGAAGGCCGCGCTCCAGCGGTGAATACGCCTGGAACGTAATGCCAAGTTCCTCGCATGTGTCCATAACGCCGTTCTGCTCAACCGTGCGGTCCAGCATACTGTATTTCTGCTGAATGACAGCGATCTTCCCGCAGGATGCGTAGGTCCGGATCTGTTCCAGCGTCACATTGCACGCGCCGACGGCCCGGATCTTGCCCTGCTCAATCAGGCGGTCCATAGCGCTCATCGTCTCCTCAATCGGTGTCTTGTTTGGCGGAACTGCCTGCCAGTGCGTAAGGAGCACGTCAAGGTAATCTGTATTCAGACGCTTCAGTGTGCGCTCAACCTGCTCAATAATGCTGTCCGCTGCCAGATTTCTGCACACATCCACACCATCGCGGTGCATCAGAAGCGCACAGCCTTCCGTTTTATCCCAGATCAGACCGCACTTTGAAATCAGGACAATATCATCCCGCTTTCCGGCAATCGCTTTGCCGACGACTTCTTCACTGTGACCAAGCCCGTAAGCCGGCGCCGTGTCAATCAGTGTAATTCCCTGATCAATTGCCTCATGAATCGCATAGATGGACGTTTTATCATCGCTGTGTCCCCACTGGCTGTCTCCACCGATCGCCCATGTTCCCAGTCCGATCACTGTCGCTTCAATATCTGACTGTCCGAGTTTTCTGTACTGCATACGTTCCCTCCTGATTCTCAGATGCCGCAGATCCCGCTTCGTTATGCTGCATCCTGATCCTGAATCTGCACCAATAGTAATTCTTAATATATATTGTATAGCGTTCGGTCATTCTTTCAAGCTTCATCTGAATTATCTAATCCATGGTAAACCCTCCCATGGCTCTCCGGATTCTATCTCCCCCAATCTTACTCCGTTCTGCTTTTATCCTTTTATCTGTCTCCGCTTTTTTGTTGGACATATGTTAGGCACAATCTGTTACTCTGAGATCACAGAAAACAACACAGCAGATAAACATCTGCTATCACACTTAGGAGGGAAAGAACTATGTGGAATCGCAAAGAATTAAAAGAAAAAGGTAAACTCGCTTTAAAAGTCAATTACTGGAAATGTGTACTGTCAGCATTTCTGCTGTCACTCCTGATTCACGCCGGCTTTGTTGCTTCCAGAACCAATTCTTCAGGAACTCCTGCAAATGATCCGGAAACAACCGCTGCATTGAATGAGCTTCAGGCATTTGCACAGCAGGATCCGAAAACCTTATCGGCCTTACTTTTATCATTATCGGGATTGTTCTGAAAATCTTCCTGTTCAATCCGCTTGAGGTAGGATGCTACCGGTTCTTCAAAGAAAACATTCGAACAAACGGACAGGCAGGACTTGACAATCTGAAAACAGGCTTCGGACAATACGGACACACCTTTGCAACTTTGTTCCTGCGGGATTTGTTCCTTGTACTCTGGTCTTTACTGTTTATCATCCCGGCAATCGTGAAATCTTATTCCTACCGGATGGTTCCGTTTATCATCAAAGACCGCCCGGAGCTTTCAGCGACAGAAGCTATCACAGAATCCCGCCGCATGATGGACGGACATAAGTGGAACACCTTTGTGCTCGATCTCTCTTTCATCGGATGGGCAATTCTCGGCTTCATTACCTTTGGTATCGTCAATGTATTCTGGACCGAACCGTACCGCCAGAACACCAATGCAGCACTGTACCTGAGACTTTGCGGACAGGAAGCTGAAGCATAAAGCGATTTTCGGTCACGAAGATTTTGATTATACATCACGCACCATATAAAACTGCCGCAGGATCGTATTTCCTGCGGCAATTTTTTCATTACAGTATTAATTCATCATCTTTTTGATTATTGGGTCATTTGAAATACTCCACCATCTCTTTCGCGAACTGCGCATGACCTTTTTCCGAAAAATGAACCGCGTCCTCTGCAAGATCAATCTTCCATTTTCCTGCATCTACATACATGGACCCGGTTTCTAATGCGATCTTCTCATAAAACTGCGCCAGCCTGCAGCTCTGTTCCCGGCATCTCCTAAAATATGCACCATTTGGAAGCGATTCAAATAAAATCAAAGGAGCGATTAACATGCGCTCCATCTCCGGAAATTCTTTCTGAAGAAACAGCAGAAGCTGACGCATTTGAGCAGCCGGCAGCGCGGCGTCCGGACGGTGTGTCTGCAGCAGGTCATTCGTCCCAAGCATGACTGCAAAACGGTCTACTGGCCAAACTTCACGGATCATACTCCGAATATAACCTGCCATCTGCGGCATCACAGGAACACATCTGCCGTTCTGTCCGCGCGCAACGACTTCCCATTTTTCCCGTCCAGCCGGTGCTTTTATAAATCCGCCATCTGCTGGTGCGGGATTCACCGGTCCGCCATCTGTTGGTGCAGGATTCACCGGTCCACCATCTGTTGGTGCAGGATTCACCGGTCCGCCATCTGCTGGTGCAGGATTCTCTATATTATTTAACATCTCAGCCAGGCGATCCGTCCAACGAACCGATGCCGGATATCGGTCGTCAAACAGATCTCTCGGATCAAATCCATATGTATTTGAGTCCCCGTAAAATAATACGCGCATTACAGTCTCCCTTCTATCGTTTTACAGACGATCTGCCCCTTTGTGTCGCTGCAGTTAGGTTCTTTTTCATTTCGTCTGCCCCTTTTTGATGGCATTTGCACCCTTTTTGATAGCAGTTGCACCCTTTTTGATAGCAGTTGCACCCTTTTTGATTGCGCCTGCGCCAAATCTGTTTTCAATCTGCTCACGCATTCTGTCCAGACGCTTCTGACGCTCACCCTCGTCTTTTTCTGACAGCTTCTGTTCTTCATTTACAGAGTTTCCTGCCGGTTTGTTTTGCTGTCCTGTGCTTTCTTTGAAATAACTCTGCTGCGGTTCTATGCCTTCTCCATCACGTTTTTGCAGTTGTTCCGAAGCGTCGCAGGCCGCCGTCTTCTTCTGGCGGATTTCCTGCAGCTGCGTCATTGCTTCCATAAACCCGACCTGGCGAAATTCTCCACGGTCCAGTCCGGAACCGCCAATGCCAATCAAACGTATATGCTGTCCTCCTGCGAACAGGCCATTCTGTCCCAGAAGAAGCTGCCGCATCAGTATTTCTGCTGTCTGGTAAATCACATCTGCATCATGCGTAGATACCTGCAGCTTCATCTGTCTGGACCGCCGCTGAAATGAATCTGTTTTAACGCTTACATCAATTGTGCCGGCATATACCTTGTCCCGCTGCATTCTGCCTGCAACTTTCTCTGCCAGATGCCTGATAATCGGAAGCGCTTCCTTTTCAAAGTTATCCTCTGTGATATCAAAAGCTGTTGTTGTCTCATTGGAATAGCTTTTTGCATCGCCCCGTTCAGTCGTCACAGATGAGCGGCTGATTCCATTGGCACTTCTGTGAATATAGCTGCCGCCCTTCTCTCCAATCAAAGCCTGCAGAATTTTTAAATCCGCATGCGCTGCATCACCAATGGTTCGAATTCCGATATTTTCAAGTTTTTCTGCTGTTGCCCGGCCGCACCCGTGAAGTTCCCGGATGGGAAGCGGCCACATTTTCTCGGGAATTTCCTCCGGAAACAGCGTATGTACCTTGTCAGGTTTTGTAAAATCACTTGCCATCTTCGCAAGCAGGCGATTGGTTGAGATGCCGACATTTACCGTGAAGCCAAGACGCTGGTATACTGTGTTTTTAATATGGTAAGCGAGGTTCAGCGGGTAGGGATAATGGCTGAATTCATTGTTAACTGATGCGTTTTCCGTTCTATCACTGAACTTCTGTGCTGCTTCCTGTTGTGCGTTCCCCTGCTGTGCTCTTTCCTGCTGTGATGTCTCCTGTTGTGCGGCTGCCTGCCAAGCTGTTTCCTGTTGTACAGCTTCCTGATGCGCGGTCTTCTGCTGTGCTCTTTCCTGCTGGCCTACTCTTTGCGGCCCCGTTCCCTTCCCTGTTTGCTTCCCGAATACGCTCTCCAGACCAGACGTATCCATATACGCCTCATCGATTGAAACCTGCTCAACCTGGTCTGTGTATTCATGCAGAATGTCTATAAAT
>CAZRNI010000116.1:0-7902 GCA_964601425.1 uncultured Eubacterium sp.
CTGCCCTATAAAACCAGTATTCAGTTACGATATGTTATCTGTAAGAGAAATGAATCGCACCGATTCCGCGGAGCGGTCGTGAGAATTGTCGAGATCATGGTACCTGACCCTATAAAATTTTTATAAACAAAATAATTCGACTTTACAAATCATGGTTGCAAGTGTATGATGTTTACATATTTATGTTGCCGATAGATGATGCAAAGTCGAGGGATGTCATGACGATTTCAGAGAAAATATTTCAATTGCTGGAAGAGAAGGGAATGAGTCAGAAGGAGTTTTCTGAGCGGACCGGTATTGCACAGAGCAGTATCAGTGACTGGAAACGTAAGAAAACGAATCCGGTTGCAGAGAAGATCTTGATTATTTGTGAGCAGCTGGATGTTACGCCTTATGAGCTTTTGTCCGGAACGGATGGTGAAGGGAAACGGAGTAATCCTTCAGATACACTTATCATCCGGAAGGATTCCGATCTGGGCCGTCTGGTGGTTGATTATCTGTCAATGGATCAGACGATGCAGGGAAGACTGCAGGGATATATGCAGGCACTGAAAGAAATCAATGAAGGCGGTGCTGGCGTAAAAGATCATATTTGAAACTGTAGTTGATTCGGCACTTATGGGCGATAAAAGCGCGGGTGCCGAATATATTGGAAAGCAAATACGTATAAACGATTATACCCGCAACAAAGAATATTATTTGGCGGTAAAGATATTTGTAACATCAGAAAAAGGAAGAAAAACAATGAACACAAAACCAATTGACGTACAGAATACTGTACCTTATAATCAAGGACAAGAAAGGAGAACTTGTCCTATGATTGCTGTGAATTACACCAATTTCAGAAACGAAATGAAAAAACATCTCGATCAAGTAACAGAAGATTTTGAAACGGTGATAGTTACCAGAAAAGAAAACAAAAATGTAGTAATTATTTCTGAAGAAAGTTATAACAATCTTCTTGAAAATATTCATGTAATGGGCAACAAATCAAACTATGACTGGCTGATGGAATCAAAAAGGCAGCTGTTAGCCGGGAAAATACAGCAGCATGAACTAATAGAGGATATGGATGAATAAACTGTTTACAGATAATGCCTGGAAGGATTATATATACTGGGAAGCAGAAGACCGGAAGACACTTCGCAGAATTAATAAATTAATTGATGATATCAACAGAAACGGAAACGAAGGAATCGGCAAACCGGAAGCATTGAGTGGTGATTTGGCAGGATTTTGGAGTCGAAGGATCAATGATAAAGACCGGTTAATCTACCAGATTATAGATAATAATATCTGTATATTGGCCTGCCGCTACCACTATGATGATCATTAAAATATGTTGCCCCACACATTTCGGAAACATTGGTTCCGGTGCCAACATTGATGCCTGATCCCGTTAAATTTTTGATTGCAGGCTGTTCTGTGCCTGTTACCATTTATTCTGCTATGTATATCCGGTGGATTGAAAAAATTGACGATTCAGGGATATATGTAGGCACTGAAAGAAATCAACGAAGGGAGTACAGGCGTGAAAAACCATATTTGAAACAGTAGTGATTCGGCACTTGTGCGACACAAGCACGGGTGCCGAATATATGAACCACGAAATACGTAAAAACGACGATATCCGATAAAGGGATTCGGGACAAATATATTACATTACAAGTAGACAATACAACATAAATATATTATAATTATAATATATTTATATAGGTGACCATGTATACGTTTGACTGGGATGAGAATAAAAATCGTATAAATCAAAGAAAGCATGGAATTTCATTTGTTGAAGCCTGCTCCGTGTTTTTTGATGAAAGAGCCATTTTGTTTGATGATCCCGATCATTCAGATGAGGAAGAAAGGTTCTTGTTATTGGGTATCAGTAATGCAGCTAATATATGCATGGTTTGCCATTGTTACAGGGAATCAGACACTGTGATTCGTATAATTTCTGCCAGAAAAGCGACAAAAAATGAGGTGAACAGATATGAGGGAGGAATATGATATCGATCAGTTAAATCCAAGGAAAAATCCATATGCAAAAGAGTTAAAAAAGCAAGTAACAATAAAACTCTCTCCACACGTGATAGAATATTTTAAGGCTGAGTCGACCGAAACAGGAATACCATACCAGACATTGATCAATTTATATTTGCAGGACTGTGTAAAAAACAAAAAAAAGATTGATTTAAGCTGGAAGATGGTTGAGTCATAAATCAGGTGAAATCTACATTTCTATGTGATAAGTCTGGATTTGACGGACCTGCGTGTATTGAAGGTCAAGCCTGACCTGGAATGGGCAATGCTTGTGGCTTTTAAGACAGAAACAGTGATTAATGGAAGGTGCCTGCGAAAGGGGATCTGATTAGGTATCGGCAATGACACTAAGAAAAGAAAAACCGAATATGAAAATGATGGTCGGCTGGGATCCGGTCAAATACAGAAAGGCGCGTGTGATTCGTAATGTTCCTTTCTGGGGACTGAGCTGTGAAAGAGGTTACCTTGAGTTTCCGCTGCGGGACGGGTCGGCTATTTCGGTTGCGCCCTGGGCGGACAATATCTCAGTCAATATGCATAAGCATGCGTATTACGAGGTGGTTCTGCTCACTAAGGGCTCTTGTGTTCACAGATATCGAGGGGTCGAGGTTCCATTGATTCAGGGCGATTTGTTTATGATTCCGCCGCATGAAGAGCATGGATATATTGTGCGGGGGCAGGTGGAATTTATCAACTGCAATTTTATTGCAGAGGATCTTGGCGAGGAGAGTAATCATATAATTCAGACCGCAGAGCATGTACATCAGCATTTCATTGATAAAACGGTCCAGGAACGATGGGATCAGCTGATCAATGAAGCGACATTCAAAGATCCTGAGCGTGAATTTTCTTATGATGTGCAGCAGTCTTATCTGGAGCAGCAGGGTATTTTACATTTGTCTTCTGAAAAGCAGCAGGAAGTGGAAGATATCTTTTGGAAGATGATAGAAGAGCAGGAGAATAATTTGCCGGGTGCCGCAGAAGCAAAGGCGGCATGGCTCCAGCTGGTACTGGTGTATTTTCAGAGAATTGAGCAGGAACGCAGAGAGGATTATCAGAAATTCCGGACAAACAAAAAAGAGCTGATTTACCAGGCAATCTCCTATATGGAGGCGCATCTTTCTGAGCCAATCGATTTCGAGAAGCTGGCAAAAAACTGCTATATGAGCATGAATTATTTTCGGTCTGTGTTTAAAGCAGTTACTGGGCTGCGACCGGTGGAATATATGAACCGGATGCGGATCATCAAGTCACTGGAATACCTGCAGCGGGACAATTGCTCTGTGACCGATGCCGCTCTGCGGGTCGGGTTCAGTAACTCCAACTACTTTGCGCGGACATTTAAGCAGGTTATGGGGTACTCGCCGCGGCATTTTCGCAATATCAGTAAGTGAGAAGACAGGGGGACGGAGATGTCCCCCTGTCTCTTTCAGGTGCATCAGATTACAACGGATTCGTTTCGCAGTTCAGCAACGGTTTCTTTTAGCCTCTGTACATAATACCTGTAGTCGTCTAGTTTTGTATGCGGTGCAGCCTGATGGTCTGTACAGATAATGCAGCCGCCCTGGGCAATGACCGGTCGAAGGCGTTTCAATTCCTTTTCGATGGCTTCTTTTCCGTCGGCAATGCACAGTTTGTTGAATCCGCCAAAGAATTTCAGGGTTGGAAATAGTTTGCGGACTTCGACGATGTCGACGCCGGCATTCACATCAACCGGCAGAACGCCGTCAATTCCACATTCGAGAATATTCGGAATTAGGAGCGTGAAATCGCCGTCTGTATCCATAAATACATTTGCGACGCCTCGTTCTTTGAGGAATGGTATCATTTCTCTGTAGTAAGGCGCAAGAAATTCATCGAACTGATCCGGTGAGATCAGAGGACCATTTCGTCCACTAAGGTCTTCTTCGAAGAAAACCAGACTGGGTTTTGCTATTTTCAGGATCCCATCGAGATGTTCTTTGTAGGTGTCGACAGTGAAACGCGCCATGTCCTTGAGCATATCCGGATCATCAAAGTAAGCAATCAGGTGTTCTTCATTGTCCAGCAGAAAACGCGGCGTCCAGAAGAAGCCGCTGATGCGGAGGCGTACGGCGTAGTCGCCTGCTTCTGCACCCT
This sequence comes from uncultured Eubacterium sp., assembly GCA_964601425.1. GTDB lineage: Bacteria > Bacillota > Clostridia > Lachnospirales > Lachnospiraceae > CADBRN01. Next base: position 4,159 of record CAZRNI010000116.1, read on the forward strand.
TGCGCAGTTTCCCGTATGCCTGCTCCATGCGTTCCGGGGATAATTGCTCCCGAATCGTCTTTCTGACGCGTTCTTTCAGCGCTTCCCAGTCGTCCCTGTCTGTCACGACGGGGCGTATGATGCGTACCAGTTCTTCCGGATTCTTCGGATATTTCCGGATCCATCCGTCGCGGTCCCGCTTTACGACCGCCTCATCTGTTTCTTCCAATATTTCCTCTTCAAAACAAATGTAAGGCACGCGGAATGTGATTCGTGCGACAGGATCGAGTCCCAGCCCGGTCTCAAATTGCATGACAGTTTCCGTTTGCATCGTATTGTAATAGTAATTCCAGTTGTCAAATGGCTCATTGAGTGCGTATACATTTTCAGTCGGAAGCTCGGCGCCGTGGAGAATGTCCAGCATTCCTGAATCATATCCCTGCTCTGCCCAGTTTTTAACGGTCAGATCCCAGGGCTCCATACTTTCCTCAACGACTCCGTAATCAAGTCCTGTGTTAGAGAAGCTGAGTGTTGCGATTTCTCGTTCTCTGCAATTCATTTACAATATTCCTTTCGAGATAAAAAACATTTTAAAGTAATCTATCAGACGGGATAACAGCAGGTATTATGCATTGTGATAATAGCAGGTATTTCGCAATGTGATAAAAAAACTATAAAAAAATAGATGATTTACGTCAATAAAAATGAGGAGTTATTCACGTTTTGTGCTAATTATTCGCTGTTTTGTGAGAGCCAAATCCCGTGAATTGAACGCATAATGAAGGCAGAAAGCAGGTAAACGGCATTGATGATGTGTTATGAGATATTCAAATTCTTTGTAAGATTCGAAGAAAGGGGAATGTAACATGAAAAGAAAAATGTTATCAGTTCTGTTGTGTGCCAGTATTTCATTAAGCCTTGCAGCTTGCGGAGGCAGCGCCGGAAGTTCTGACGCAGGATCTGCTGCCAAGAGTACTGCGGAAGCGGATGCGTCGGGAAGCAGTACGGCGGAAAGCGGTTCTGAGGCTGCAGCTTCATCAGCTGCGGCGTCATCAGAAGCTTCGTCGGCATCATCCGAGGCAGAAACAGCGTCATCTTCAGCGGCAGAATCTGAAGCGGCAGAATCTGAAGATGCTTCTGCAGAAGCATCAGGCGATATTATTTTCCCGCTGGATCAGATCAAGGCTTCTGTAGACGGCATCGGTGATTGGGAAGCGGAGTATTCCGGTATGGCAGTCAAGGGTGACGAGGAATTTACCTGGGCCTATATTGACATGGGATACAATGACATGAGCACCAATAAACTCAGGAATACATTTGTAAAATACTGTGAGCTATTCTTTCCAAATGTAACAGTTCTCGAAGCGGACGGAGAACTGGACGCAAACCGTCAGATCCAGCATGTTGAGAATTATATTACACAAGGGGTAGACTGTATTATCCTGAATACTGTCGATGCAGATGCCTGTGTTGGTGCGGTTGATACGGCAATTGAAAATAATGTGCGCATGGTAGTGGTGAATTCTCAGGTAAATCATCCTGAACTGTTTAAGCGGATTGGCTATGTCGGATCCTCTGAATTCGAGGCGGGAAAGATTCAGGCGGACTGGATGATCGAGAATATCGATGATACTGAGACGGTAAAAGTATGTTACCAGCGCGGATCAGACGGATACATCCAGACCACAGGCCGCTACTCCGGACTGTTTGAGACACTCGATGAAGCAGGCTTCAATTATGAGCTTGTCTCCGAACTTAACTCTAAGTATATGAGAGATACAGCTATGACAAATGCAGAGGACTGGATCACTTCCTATGGCGATACGATTCAGTGTATCCCCTGCTGCTGTGATGAAGTTGCTATGGGAACACTTCAGGCGTATCGTGCAGCCGGACTGATCGATACCGTTGATATTATTGGAATTGATGCAAAACAGGACTGCCTGCAGGAACTGAAAGACGGAAACATCGCAGCGACTGTCTTCCAGGATATGCTTGCACAGGCAAAATGGGCAGCAGTATCTGCCTATGATGCATGTGTAAATGATACTGTGGAAACCAAATCGGTTTCTGTACCTTTGCACTGGTTGACTCCTCCAATGTGGATGAATATCTCAACTGAGGAGACAGGAAATTGTCCTGCAAGGATCCCCGTGACGGCGGATCGCCGTGACAGGAATCGCTATACGCTGAAAGTTAAAATCAAATGAAATATTGGAGAATAAAGTAAAATACTCCATTTTCAATAGGTTTTGAACACATCATGAATATTATAGAGAAAGTTGGCAAATTCGGGTTTTGAATCTGGATTTGCCAACTTTCTAATTGTAAATGGTAAATAACAAGTGTCTATAGATAAAAAAGTTTCCTGCAGAGTCACATGTTTATCGGATCGGCTGAGGCATGCTTTTTTGGGGTATTGTACACAGAAGATAGGTTCTGTGGTACACTGTTTTATATAACAGTTGAAACCGAATATTTATCCGGAAAAGATAAAGAATGCTTTATTAAAAATTGCAAGGCAGGTTAAAAAATCCGGAGCGAAGAAGCTTGAAATCAAATCAAACAAAGGAGCCGACTGTACACAGCTCTCCGAATTCAGGCTAAAAGGAAAGACTGTGACCGTCAATAAAACAACGCTTTCTGTCGCAAAAAAGAAAGGCGCAAAGCTGACGCTCAAATGGAAAAAGGCTAAGGGCGCAACAGGATATCAGGTCCAATACAGCACGTCTTCAAAGTTCAAGAACAGTAAGAAAGAGGATTTAAAGGGCGCATCAAAGATTTCTAAGACAATCAAAAATATAAACGCCGGCAAGAGTTATTATGTAAGGGTGCGTGCCTACAAAAAAGTAAACGGCGGAACTGTTTACTCCGGGTGGAGCGCAAAACGTAAACTTACATGAAATACAGTGGCAGGAGAACATCTATGAAGACAAGGAAAACCAGACTGGTCATATTGCTCGCTGTTTTACTCTCGGCAATGTTTGCGGTGATGGCTTTTACACCGGTTACTGCGTCAGCGGCCGCACAGGCAGTCTCAAAGCAGCAGGTTCAGTGGACGAGAGATCCGGTATTCACGCTGTTTCAAATGTAAGATAACTTTTAAGTCAAAAGGGACGTTTCACTATGAGTCAGAGTGAAACGTCCCCATTGACTCACCTGAATGGACAGAATATCAGAAAGATCTGAGTTCACCAAACTAAGTATACGTTCGGGAAACTCTGGATGTGCAGAATAATTGGAGAGACAGTTCGTATAAACGTAAACAATACCATTCTTGATAGGATATTCATTACATGATACAATCTGGCCATGAAGACCAGATTGTATGCCTTGAAGAAAGGAATATACTGATATGCAGGTAAATATATTAGATGCAAAAACAAATTTATCCAGTTTGGTAAAATTAATCGAAACTGGGAAAGAAGAACAGATTATCATTGCAAGATATGGAAAGCCTGTGGTTAAAATGGTTATTTATAATGACGTGCCGGTTTCTAAAAGTTATGCATAAAAGACATCTTATCTGCATAAAGAAAAATTGAAAAAAGGAGAACGCATGCTGTCGATCCTTTATGTTACGCGAAACAGATGCGAAGAGCTTAAAAAATCCATTCTGTCATGCGAAGCACATATCTCGATGGAACATGAGTATATTATTGTGGATAATGGATCTGCAGATGATACGCATCTGATGGTGGAAGATCTCATCGAGCAAGGATTGCGCATAGAGTATTTTAAGCAGACAGAAAACAAAGGTGTTTC
>CAZRNI010000117.1:0-228 GCA_964601425.1 uncultured Eubacterium sp.
TGCGCGAGTGGCTCAGGGGTGGAGTACAACCTTGCCAAGGTTGGGGTCGCGGGTTCGAATCCCGTCTCGCGCTTCTTTTTTTGCCTGAAAATGCGGTGGATGTGAAATTACAACTAAACCGTACGTGATTTCAAATCATAACAAAAACCTTCTGGTATCTGCCGGAAGGTTTTTTGTTATACTATACTATAAGTCAGTATACAAGGAGTTTCAACAGAGTCCGATGAA
>CAZRNI010000117.1:238-7848 GCA_964601425.1 uncultured Eubacterium sp.
TCTTGAAAAATCTCTGAGCCTGTGATACAGTATTAAATGCGCACCGGTAAAAATCGGTGTTGTCATATGCAGCGGTATCGAAGTGGTCATAACGAGGCGGTCTTGAAAACCGTTTGGGGGCAACCCCACGGGGGTTCGAATCCCTCCCGCTGCGCTAAAAAACGGAATGTCATTTCTGACATTCCGTTTTTCTTTTTCAGTTTAAGTCTCGCTCGCGAACCTTGGCGCGATACGCCGGATGCTTCAGACAAGGGCCAGAATTTCCTGCCGCAGGGATTCCTGGCGGTCTCGCAGGAGCAGCATCCGGTTGTATTTCTCATACGCCTCATTTCCATAGGTACTGATGTACTGCAGGCAATACCAGTCGGCATTCAGTTCTGTCAGGAACATAACGATCTCCTGGCCGGTTCCGTAAACAGATGACAAAAAGGCAAACGCATTCGTGATCATCTCCCCGATCTGTCCGGCATACTGCTGCCGCTCTGTTTCACGGGCCGTAAACCATTCTTTTGCCGCAGCAAATGCCTCATCCGGTCCCGATTCCCGGCCGGATGTATTCCCTGCCATCACAGCATGCAAAAGTTCATCCCACGCCATGCATGTCAGCCGGAGTCTCCTCTCTTCTTCCCGGTCGATCATGGAAGCGTCGAGACGGATCTGCAGATCACTGTGCAGCCGTTCACCGCGGATTTTCAGCAGGGTGACCGGATCCATCTGATCCCCTGCTCCATCTGCAGGCATTTCTCCGCGCCGCAGTCCTGTCTGTCCGTTTAATTCCTCACGAAACGCCAGAAGCTGTTCGTACAGTTTCTCCTGTACAGAGCGCTTCTCATCAAACTGCATGAATTCCTGATGCAGCATATCCGCCAGCAGACGGATCAGACTGAGTTTTTCATCAAACGGAACATCACGGATCTGCTCCGGCTCCGACGGCATTGTACCTGCCAGAATATCTTTTATGCGGTACTGCTCACTGTATTTGCGGTACAGCTCGTAATACATGGTGAAATCACGCGCGATCTCCGCATCCTGCAGATACTGGATGGTCATCTGTTCTGTCACCGGCTCATCCATTTTCTCATAGGAAGCAATCATGCGCGAGAGGTCTTCCCATCCGCGTGCTGTCACGAAATGCCGGCCGTCCAGTTCTGTGCGGATGAAATAAAAATGCTGCGGCTTCACTTCCAGATAGGAAAGCACGGCGCCGTGGATGCCTGCGCGATAGGCGTATTCTTTCCACACTTCAAAATCCGCCGTGATTTCCATCTTTTTTACCCGGTCAAGTGTGACGATGTCAAAATCACGCGCCGCGCGATTGTATTGCGGCGGATTGCCTGCCGTCACGATAATCCAGCCTTCCGGCACTTTGTGCGTGCCGAACATCTTATACTGAAGAAACTGCAGCATCGTGGGCGCGAGTGTCTCAGAGACGCAGTTAATCTCATCCAGAAACAAAATACCCTCACGGATTCCCGTTCGCGCAATCTGATCATAAACGGAAGCAACGATCTCGCTCATAGTATATTCGGTCACTGCATGTTCTACGCCGTCAAATTGTTTCTTTGCAATCATCGGCAGGCCGATTGCACTCTGCCGGGTGTGATGCGTTATAGTATAAGAAACCAGTCCGATCCCGCACGCTGACGCAATCTGTTCCATGATTGCCGTCTTTCCGATTCCGGGCGGTCCCATCAGAAGAATCGGCCGCTGCTGTTCCGGCGGAATCTCGTATGCGCCCGCATCATCTTTTCTGCGGTAGGCATTTACGGTTCGGATGATTTCCTCTTTTGCTTCTCTGATATTCATATCTTATAAAATCTCCATTCTGTTCAACCCACGAATCATTCTATCACAAGGCGCACGCTTTGCGGATCTTTTTTATTTATTTGCCCGTTTTTCTGTGTTACGATAAAGATATCCCTATTAAATGTATCATTTCAGGAGAAGTTTATGTTTTATCAAACCCCCAAAACTGAAGCCGGCACCCAGACTATCATGGTTTTATGCAGGCGGATGATCCGGTCGTTTTCTGTTTTACTTTTGAGTGCTTTCATTCTTGTCTGCTCAGCATTCCCGGCAAACGCAGCCGTGGAAAGCGGCTGGAATAAAAAGAAAACCGTTTATTATCTGGATGGCGAAAAATATACCGGAGAGCGGAAGGTTGAAGGCAAATGGTATTACTTCATAAACGGGAAGCCGCAGAAGAAATTCCAGCAGGTCGGTGAGCCCGCCGTCACAAAATACTACAATAAAAAAACCGGTGTGCGTGCCTCCGGTTTTACAAAAATCAAGGGAAAAACATATTATTTTAAAAAGAAAAGCGGCGCCATGAAAACCGGCTGGCTCTCATATGACGGAAAACGTTATTATTTCGATGAGAACGGCTGCATGGTTACCGGAACCATGAAGATGGATGATCTGATCTACTGGTTTGACAAGTCCGGCGCGCTTACGAAGTTTTATTCAACAGAACTTCGCACAAAGATCAAAGACGAAAAAGCAATGCGGAAGACAAATACAAAAGCCTCTGCATTTGCCGGAATGTCGCCAAAGAAATTCATCAAAACCGTCGGTCCGCTTTTTACCGAGGACCAAAAACAATCCGGCGTTCTTGCCTGCATCAGTCTGGCCCAGTTTATTCTGGAAAGCGGCTACGGCCAGTCAAAACTGACGCTGAAAGCAAATAACTGCTTCGGCATGAAGCAGTATCTCTCCTACAATACCTGGCAGGGTACACGCTGGAACGGAAAATCCGTGTACCGGATCAAAACCGGCGAAGAAGCAGCTGACGGTTCGCATTACTATATCATGGCAAACTTCCGCAAATACAGCTGCATCGAGGATTCCATTGCCGATCACAGTGCTTATCTGTGCGGCGCCATGAATGGAAGCAGTCTGCGCTATCCCGGGATTCAGGGCTGCAGGAATTATAAGAAAGCAGCTAAAATACTGCAGCGGGGCGGATACGCCACCAGCAGTAAATACGCCAGGAATCTGATTAAGCTGATCGAGCGGTGGAATCTGACGAAGTATAACGCTTAATGTGATGCTTCTTCAAGGATGCGGTCACTTCCGGCGTAGAGACGGATTGCCCAGTCCGGGACGTCTGCGTCATTGTAGGCTTCTTCTGTCCAGAATACAAAGGCGGTATCATAAGGTGCCGCCTCTTCCGGATAGACGCCGAACCCATCGGTGAAATACAGGAGACCGCGCAGATTCTGCAGTTCTCCTCGTCGCCGGAGTTCCCGGATGTATTCGAAGACCGGGCGGAAGTCTGTTCCCATTCCGCCGCTCACCTCAAAATTTGCCGCATATTGTTCCAGATCACGCACATCTTCCAGCAGCAGATCTTTTTGTACCTGATCATCGCACTCGATCAGATGAATGTGCACACGATGGAAGAATGTTTCCTGCGAGGCAAGAATTGCTGCCGTTTCATTCAAAAAGCGCTGTACCAGCTTCGGACGCGTTGAACCGGATGTATCAATTGCAATCACCAGTTCATCGATTCCCTTCACTTCTCTGTATTCATTTTCTTCAATCAGCGGCATATTGCCGTACATCTGGATGCCATAATGGTAGTAACCGTAGTCAAATCCGTCCGGGTCCACACGCACCTCTTCATGGATTGCAGAAAATCTGCGCAGAAATTCGCGATAATCCGTTTTTTTATCATCCGAAAATGACAGCATCCACCCGAAACTTCCCACTGTCTGATCCGCTTCCTGACCCGCACCGTCCATTAAATCTCTGGTGCTTTTGGCCCGCTCTTTCCAGTCCTGTTCGCGCTCCTGCATCGGGCCGTCTTTCGGCTGTTCCGGCGTTTCCTGCTCTTTATTCATCCGCTCCCAGAAGCTGTGATCATCCCGTTGAAACTCCAGCTTCAGCCGGAACTCGGCTTCATAATCACGCGGCTGTTCCGAAAAGTACAGATATAATTTTTCTACTGTCAGCACATGAATCTCTTCTGTAAGCTTCCTGTACCAGCTTTCGCGGAAATCAGACGGTATCTCCGCCAGTACGGGTGCATCAATCGAATCCAGTATTGCCTCTGCGGCAATGTCAGCGCAGAGATCAAACAGTTCCTGATCCTGAAACAGTCTCCTCGAAAAGGGATGCCGGAACAGGCAGTGAATCAGAATATGCATGTAAGCCCGTGACAGTCTCCGCGGATGTTCCAGAAATTCCGCCATGAGATACTGTGGATTAAAGCGGATCATTTCCGCATCTGTACCGACCGTACGCGTAGACAGATCCATCTGATAGCCGAGCGCATCCAGGGCTGGTCCCATAAACCGCATAGAGAGATAGAGTTCCGTGCGGATTTCGTTCAGGATTCTGTATCCGATTGCTTCCAGTTCCAGTCGCTGCTGCATTGCTTTTTCTCTTTCTGTTTTTGAGAGGGTCAATTACACATTCCATCGCTGACACGCTTTCGCTCGCTCGTTCTCGCAGCGGTGCTAAACTCCCGCTGACGCATTTCCACTTACCACTTACATATCCTCACAGTTCGAACCGGGCCGGTGCGGACGGGCGCGCCGCCGTCATCAGCATGGCCACGAGTTCTGCCGCATCTGCCTCTGATGCGAGGCGTATCCCGGTCTGTACGGCCTTTGGAGTGAGAAGCCTGTGTTCCAGCAGGTATCCCAGCCATGTCTGCTCTTTCCGCCGGATGACCTCACACACCGTTTCTTCTGCATTTTCCTGCAGAAACTGCCGGTATTGCTCTGCTTCCGGTGTTTCGAGTGCATATGGAAATGTGAGGCGGTCAAGTGATGTCTGCACTGCGGGTCCGGCTTCCTGATACCGGATCCGCTCGAAGAGACGGTCATATCCGCGGAAATCGATGCCCGTTCTGCTGACTGTCTCGCGGTAGGAAAATCCGGCGCCTTCAATATGAATGTGGATTGCCCGCGCGCGGGTATCCTCGTGGTATTCTGTCAGATAATCAGGGAATGTCAGTCTGGCAGTACCATCCGGAAATGTAAGTGTAAACCGGATCAGCTGATCTGAATCGCCCAGCAGATCCCGCAGAACGTTGAAGTGACCGCCTGAAAGATCCAGTCCGATTTCCGCCAGACGGCGGCACTGGCCGATTACGCCGTCGTAATAATCCTGTATTCCGTCAAAGAGTGTAATCCGCTCCAGCTGCCTGCAGTCATAGAATGCAAACCGCTCCAGACGGCGCATGGTTTTGGGCAGACTGACATACTTCAGATCCGGACGGTGCGCAAATGCAGAATGTGCGATGCAGGTTACCGGCATTTCTTCGATCCGTTCCGGGATCTGCAGCCATGTGACGCCGCCTTCATATCCGGTTACGGCGATTTCCTGATTTCTTATTTCATAGAGGATGGACATGCGTTCACCTCGATCTAACCTATCTGTCGATGCATCGTTTTCCGTTCCGGCTGCAGAGAAATACCTCTCCCCGGTTACGCAGCCGCGCCGGTCAGGGTACTCCCCCGCCTTGTTTTTTCAAGGCCGTAAGCCGTTTTTATCGCTCTCCCAGTTTCAGATTGGGCACTGCGTTCAGATCCCATCCGCTGCGCGTGCCTTTTATGTACTCATAATAAGCGGCGGTTCCGATCATTGCCGCATTGTCTGTGCAGAAAACCGGAGACGGGTGATAAAATGTTATTTCCCGCTCTGCACACGCCTGCTGCATCGCAGCGCGCAGGGCGGAATTGGAAGCCACGCCGCCGGCGATCGCAAACTTTTTGACATCAAAGTCCGCTGCCGCACGCATGGCGGTATTTACCAGATCATCTACGACTGCTGCCTGAAATGAAGCCGCTACGTCCGCCTGATTCCAGGGAGTTTTGGTCATCTCGCACTTGTTCAGATAATTCAGAACCGCGGATTTCAGGCCGCTGAAACTGAAATCATACGGTCCGGTCTCCTGCGACCCGCGGGCATAGGTCAGTGTTCCTCTCCCCGCACGGTCAATCTTTGTGCGCGGAAAATCAATTGCCGATGGATTTCCTTCCTTCGCAACTTTGTCAATCTTGGGTCCACCCGGATAACCAAGTCCGATCGCACGGGCGACCTTGTCATACGCCTCTCCGGCCGCATCATCTCTTGTTCGTCCGAGGATCTCAAATTCTCCATAATCCCGCACAATCACCAGATGTGTATGGCCGCCGGAAATTACCTCGCACAGAAACGGCGGTTCCAGATCCGGATGCTCAATATAATTCGCAGAAATATGGCCTTCAATATGATGCACGCCGATCAGCGGCAAATTCTTTGCAAACGCAATCGCCTTTGCCTCTGCCACGCCGACCAGGAGCGCCCCGACCAGTCCCGGCCCGTATGTGACGCCCACCGCAGTTATATCATCCAGAGACATCCCGGCTTCTTTCAGCGACATACCGATCACCTGATTGATCTTCTCAATATGTTTTCGGGAGGCAATCTCCGGCACAACTCCGCCATACAGTGTATGCAGATCGATCTGCGAAGAGATTACATTGGAGAGCACCGTCCGTCCGTTCCGGACAACGGCAGCCGCCGTCTCGTCGCACGAACTCTCAATCGCCAGTATATTAATATTATCCATTTTTATTCCTCATCAAAAAACAGCGTCAGCGATTTTCCATCTTTGCCCAGGTGCGTTTCCGGGAAAATCTCCCGCAGCTCCTGTATATACTGCTTCGGCTTTGCCATGGACGGTGAAAAATGCGTCAGCCACAACTGCTCCGGTACTGCCTCCGCGGCAATTTTCGCGGCTTCCTGCATCATCATATGTCTGTTTTCTTTTGCATTGGACCGCTTTTCCGGGTCGCCGTACATTCCTTCCAGAATCAAAAGGTCTGATGCGTGCGCATATGCAGTGATCGCATCTGTCGGCCGCGTATCCGTCACATACGTGACCTTCAGGCCTTTTCTTGCCGGACCCAGAACCATGTCCGGCGTGAGTGTACGGTCCTCCAGGACAATCGTCTGACCCTTCTGAAGCGGATTCCAGTACTGCAGCGGAATTTCCTGTTCTCTTGCCCGGACCGGATCAAATTTTCCGCTGCGCAGTACTTCCATGGTGTATCCATAGCACACAACATTGTGCCGGACCCGAAATGCGGTAATACGGAACCCTGCCAGTTCCAGAACCTGCTCCTGCTCTGTCAGTTCGATCAGATCAATATCAAACGGCAGCTCCGGTGCGATGACGCGCAGGCCGGCAACAACCCGTCCGAGGCCGCGCGGCCCCACCAGTGTCAGCGGCTCCGTCCGGTCAGCGTTTGCCATCGCCAAAAGGATGCCCGGCAGCCCGCTGATGTGATCTCCGTGATAATGCGTGAAGCAGATCACTTCAATCGGTTTGAAATTCCAGCTGTTTTCCCGCATGGAAATCTGTGTTCCCTCTCCGCAGTCTATCAGAATACTTTTTCCGTTGCAGCGCATTATCAGAGAAGTCAGCCACCGGTTTGGCAGCGGCATCATACCGCCGGTACCGAGCAAACATAAATCCAGCATTTTTTACCTCACTGTTGTTTCTTTATACAAGTCCCGCCCCTGCGGGACCCGGCGCAAAACGTTCAACTCAGATGGGAGTCCCCCGCCTCTATAGGCGGTGGGTATTGAATCAAACCTGACTCAGTGGAGGGTTT
>CAZRNI010000118.1:0-870 GCA_964601425.1 uncultured Eubacterium sp.
TGACAGAATCACTGCAGGCTTATTTTGCATCTTTTTCCATCAACAAGGCGATTATGATGGTCATGATGGTATTCATGGTCGTCGGCGGCATCGACCGGATCCGCGGGAATAAACTGGGATACGGAGAGAAGTTTGAAGAGGGTTTCCAGGCACTTGGCTCGCTGGCGACGGCCATGATCGGTATGATTGCGCTGGTGCCGGTTATCAAGATCGTGCTGGGCGGCGTACTCGGCGCATTCTTCTAGGCCATCGGGGCGGATCCGTCTCTCTTTGCCGGTATTTTGCTCGGCTGTGATCTGGGCGGCTACCCGCTGGCAATGGAACTGGCGGATTCCCCCGCAATCGGAAGCTATACAGGCATGATCATTGCTTCTGTCATGGGAATCAATGTTGTATTCAACATTCCGGTCGGTATGGGGATTATTAAAGTGGAAGACCGGAAATTCCTCGCGACCGGCATGCTGGTCGGATTCGCGACCGTTCCGATCGGTTGTCTCGCGGGCGGATTTGTCATGATGGGATCCGGTTTTGAACTTACCGTACGGGATATTATCATGAATACAATCCCGGTTGCAGTCGTCGCAGTTCTGATCATTCTGGGACTGATCCTGGCACAGGAGAAGATGCTGAAGGGGTTCATTGCATTCGGCAAGGGTGTCACGGCTGTCGTGACGGCCGGCACGATGATTGCGGTATTCCAGTATCTCACCGGCATCCGTTTCCCGCTGTTCCATGTCATGGTTGAGGCAAATGCCGAGGGTGTCATCCCGCTTGAAGACGGATTCCTTGTCATCGGCGAGATTGCAATTGTTCTGCTTGGCGCATTCCCGATGGTTGCATTTATCACAAAGAAATTCAGCGCGCCGTTGC
>CAZRNI010000118.1:880-7822 GCA_964601425.1 uncultured Eubacterium sp.
GAAAACAGTGTCGGCGGTATGATCGCAAATCTGGCAAACAACATTATGATGTTCCAGATGATGAAAGACATGCGTCCGAAGGGAAAAATCCTGAATTGCGCATTTACTGTATCCGCCTGCTTCGTCTTAGGAGATCATCTCGGCTTTGTTGCCGGACAGAACCAGCAGCTGATCGTGCCGATGATGGCGGTGAAATTCATCGGCGGAATCACGGCAGTTGTGCTGGCAAATATTCTGTGGAAGAGTACTTTCTGTTAGTCTTATGCCTTAATATTTCTTATTTTGGCGGGGCTGCCGCATGAAGATACTTCATGCGGCAGCCCTGTTTGTGTACAGCGATGAAAGTATGTTATAATGGCAAACAACACCAGTATACAGATGAGGTAATGAATAAAAGACAGGAGAGAGATATGGTAACGACAAATGATAAAGGTATTATTCAGTTTAAGCATAAGGTCATGGAAGAAATATGCCGCCTGGCCTGGGATGATAATCTGAATGAGAAGACCATGGATGAGCTGGCTTATCGTCTGATTCCGGGACCGAAGCCGGAGTATCGCTGTTGTATTTATAAGGAACGCGAGATAACGCGCGAGCGTATCCGTCTGGCGATCGGCGAGAATCCGGAGCCGCTTTCTGCTTCTCAGAATATCGTTCAGGTGATTAAGCCGGCCTGTGATGACTGCCCCATTTCTGCATATTCGGTAACAGATAACTGCAGATTCTGCCTGGGCAAAGCATGCCTGAATACCTGTAAGTTCGGCGCAATTCAGCCGGGTGAATACCGGATGCATATTGATGCCGCAAAGTGTAAAGAATGCGGCATGTGCGCGAAGGCATGCCCGTATGGCGCGATCGTTCATCTGGAGCGTCCGTGTAAGAAGGCCTGTCCGGTGGATGCAATTACATATGATGAATATGGATTCTGTCAGATCAATGAAGAAAAATGCGTTCAGTGCGGCCACTGTATTCACAGCTGTCCGTTCGGCGCAATTGCATCCAAGACAGATCTGGTGAAGATTATCAGAGACATCAAGGCCGGCAAAGAAGTCATTGCGATGTGTGCACCTGCTACAGAGGGACAGTTCGGCAAAGAAGTTACGATGGCATCGATCCGGAAATCACTGCTGCAGCTCGGTTTTACAGACATGATCGAAGTCGGACTCGGCGGAGATATGACGGCCGCATATGAGGCAAAAGAGTGGTCTGAGGCAAAGAAGGAAGGACGCAAGATGACAACCTCCTGCTGTCCGGCATTTATCAACATGCTGCGGAAGCATTTCCCGGAAGTGTACGAGGCAAATATGTCGGAGACTGTCTCGCCGATGTGTGCGATTTCACGCTACTTGAAGGCAACCAGACCAGGCTGTGTAACGGTATTTGTTGGACCGTGTATTGCAAAGAAGTCTGAGGCGCGGGATACATCCGTGCCGGACAATGCAGACTATGTTATTACCTATGGTGAGCTGCACGCGATGCAGATGTCAAGAGACATCGACTTCGTGACGACCGAAGAGGATTATCAGGAAGCCTCTCTCTGGGGAAAGAAATTTGCAGGAAGCGGCGGCGTTGCGGCTGCAGTCGTCGAAGTCATGCAGGAGCGGGGCGAAGATACCTCAGATCTGAAACTGCTTAAATGCGCCGGCGGCGCCGAATGCAAAAAAGCAATCCAGCTGCTGAAGCTGGGAAGACTGCCGGAGGATTTCGTCGAAGGTATGATGTGTCCGGGCGGCTGCGTCGGCGGACCATCCCGTCACGCGACCGATATGGAAATCGGCAGAAACCGCAAGGCAATGCTCGAGCAGGCCGACGGCAGAAAGGTACTGGAAAATCTGAAAAACTATCCGATGGACAAGTTTTCCATGTTCCGGGACGGACATATGGAGTCAGCAGAGTAGGGAACCGCTTCGGAACAACAGCAATTCTGCCGGTTCAGAGCAAATCAGTGAAAAACGGCAGGAATGGAATGGGATGATCAGGAGGTTGTCAGATTGTTGACATTGCAACAAATAAAAAGTACAATACAATAAGAATCGAATGCGTCCAGAGTAATACACAGTAAAGAAAAAAGGATTTTCGGGGGTTGATATGGAAGAACGGTATATGCTTTTTACCAATACGGTGGCTTCTCTTTATCAGAGTATCCAGAAAATCAGAGCGATGGAAATGGAGCATTTCAATCTGAAGACAGGGCATGTAACCTGTCTTCTTTTGTTGTATCATCATCCGGAGGGAATTACCCATAAAAAAATGACTGAGTTGTGCGAACTGGACACGGCTGCGGTCTCAAGAGATATCACAACGCTTCGTGACCGGGGATTTATTACGGATGAAACGGGAGATGATAAGAAGTATCATCGCAGGATTCATCTGACAGAAGCCGGCATGCGCGTGGCAAAGCGTACGACTGAAATGGTCGTGCGGGCAGTGGAAAACGGTTCTGCTTCTATGCCGGAAGAGGAACGTGTAAGGTTTTATGACCGGATGCAGGAAATCGCTGACAACCTCCAGAAATACATTAGCTGCATGGAAGAAGCGCGGGAAGAATAAGGCAGCACACTTATTTTTGATTTTTAGATGAAATATATTCATGATTAATGTGAACAAATCTAAATCTTTCTGTTTACAAGCGGCAAAAGCGTGATACAATAGTAACGTTGAATTTTCGGCACCTGTATGATGAAGATGCATCAACATTCCGCTAACTTCCGGGATCAGGCATTTGATTCTGAATAGAAAGGTGTCTGCAGGAAACAGGGTGAAGCAGAAAGCACCTGTAAAAAAGGATTACACGAGGAGCAGATTCAGATGAAAAACACAGTTGAAATCAGATGGCACGGCCGCGGCGGCCAGGGCGCAAAAACAGCTGCACTGCTGCTGGCAGATGTTGCTTTCAAGACAGGGCAGAATGTGCAGGGATTTCCGGAGTACGGTCCGGAGCGCATGGGTGCGCCGATTACTGCATTTAACCGCATCAGCAAGGATAAAATCCGTGTTCATTCCAATATTTATGAGCCGGATTATGTGGTCGTTGTTGATGAGACACTTCTGCATTCCGTTAACGTAACAGACGGTCTGAAGGAAGAGGGAGCGATCATTATCAATACACCCCGTTCCAAAGAGGAAGTGCTTCCGCAGCTGAACGGCTATAAAGGCCGTGTTGTCACAATTGATGCACGTGCGATTTCCGAGCAGACCCTTGGAAAGAATTTCCCGAATACACCGATGCTTGCGGCGACCGTTGCTGTGACAAAGGTTTTGGAGCGGGATCAGTTCATTAATGATATGCGAGCTTCTTTTGAGCATAAGTTTGCAAAAAAACCAGAGGTTATTGATGGAAATATGAAGGCGCTGGAGATGGCGTATGAGGCAGTACTGGATTAAGGAGGAGAGATGAGAACCGACGCAACCAAAATCAATGAGCGGAGTCCCTATACAGATCTGACAGAGGGACTTCAGATGTTTTCTGCCGGAACGGCAAAGAATTTTAATACTGGAGAATGGCGTACAAATACACCGGTTATGGTATGGGAAAAATGCCGTCAGTGTCTGCTTTGCTGTCCGGTCTGTCCGGATTCCAGCATTCCGGTGAAAGAAGGAAAACGGCTGGATTTCGATTACGATCACTGCAAGGGCTGCGGGATCTGTGTGAAAGTCTGTCCGTTTGATGCGATCGTTATGAAGGAGGGCATTGAACCATGAGTGTAAAAACAATCAAAGAAAGAATGTCCGGTAATGAAGCCGTATCTTACGCGATCCGGCAGGTTGCGCCGGAGGTTATGCCGGCCTTTCCGATCACTCCTTCGACAGAGATTCCACAGATGGTATCTACATATATTGCCAACGGAGAACTTGACACAGAGTTCATTCCGGTTGAAAGTGAGCATTCTGCTATGTCGGCTGCGATCGGCGCAGAGGCTGCAGGCGCCCGCACCATGACGGCGACTTCTTCAGCCGGACTTGCGCTGATGTGGGAAGAACTGCTTCTGGCAGCATCTAACCGTCTGCCGATTGTCCTGACACTTGTAAACCGTACCCTTTCGGGACCGATTAATATCAATTGCGATCACTCAGACGGCATGGGTGCCCGTGATACGGGATGGATTCAGATTTATGCGGAAAACAATCAGGAAGTATATGACAATTATATTCAGGCATTTCCGATTGCCGAGGATCCGCGTGTGCATCTTCCGGTTATGATCTGTCAGGATGGATTTATCACCAGCCATGCGGTGGAAAACATAGAGCTGATGGAGGATGCGCCGGTCAAAGAGTTTGTCGGTACATACACGCCGGAAGAGTTTATGCTCAATCCGGGAAAGCCGGTTTCTGTCGGTCCGTATTCTGTTTCCAATTATGCTATGGAGGCGAAAAAGCTGCAGGAAGAAGCGATGGAACGTTCTAAGGCGGTGATTCTGGAAGTGGCCAAAAAGTTTGGTGAGATGTCCGGAAGACAATACGGCCTGTTTGAAGAATATCGTACAGAAGATGCCGATTATATCATGGTAATCATGGGTTCTGCAGCAGGTACAGCTAAGACAGCTGTTGATGAACTTCGCGAACAGGGATGGAAGGTCGGTGTTCTGAAGCTTCGCGTATTCCGGCCGTTCCCGGAGAAAGAGATTGCCGAGGCGCTGAAGAACTGTAAAGCAGTCGCAATTATGGACCGCAGTGAGAGCTATAACGGCAACGGCGGACCGCTGTCCAGTGAAATTCCGGCCGGTCTGTACCGCAGCAAGGTTATGATCGAGACGGTCAGCTACGTATACGGGCTTGCGGGACGTGATTTCAGAGTAGAAGATGCGGAGGGCATCTTTGAGGATTTGAGAAGTCTCGTAGAAGACGGGAAAGAAATCGAACAGTTCAAATACATCGGACTGCGTGTCTGATCGGTGCATTGTCAATACGAATTCAACACAGCGGATCTTTAAAACGGTCCGGTCTGTTTGTCAGGAGAATAGAAAATGAGTGATCACAGCTTAAAAACAATGATGGAAAAACCCGAGCGTCTTTCTCCCGGTCATCGCATGTGTGCCGGATGCGGCGCGACAATTGCAGTCAGAGCCGTGCTGCGTGCACTGAAAGAAGAAGATCATGCGGTTATCGGAAATGCAACAGGATGTCTGGAGGTGTCATCCTACATGTATCCGTTTACAGCATGGGAGGACAGCTATATTCACAATGCGTTTGAGAATGCCGGCGCCACGCTTTCCGGTGTTGAGACGGCATACCGTGTTCTGAAAAAGAAAGGCCGGCTCGGAGAAGAAGATACTTATAAATTTATCACCTTCGGCGGAGACGGCGGAACGTATGATATCGGCTTCCAGTCTCTTTCCGGCGCAATGGAGCGAGGCCACGATCTGGTGTACGTCTGTTACGACAACGGTGCCTACATGAATACAGGTATTCAGCGTTCTTCGGCAACGCCGATGTATGCGGATACAACAACAACGCCGGTCGGAAAAGAATCCGTCGGAAAAATGCAGAACCGCAAAGATCTGGCAAGCATCATCGCGGCGCACAATGTTCCGTATGTTGCACAGACAACCTTTACACGCGATTTCAAGGATATCCACAGAAAGGCGGAGCGGGCAATTTACACAGAAGGTGCTGCATTCCTCAATGTCATGGCGCCTTGTCCGCGCGGCTGGCGCTATGAGATGTCTGATATCATGGAAATCTGCCGGCTTGCAGTTGAGACCTGCTACTGGCCGCTGTTTGAAGTACGCAATGGTAAATGGAGTCTTTCCTACGAACCAAAGAAAAAACTGCCGGTCGAGGATTTCCTCCGTCCGCAGGGAAGATTCAAACATCTCTTTAAAAAAGGAAACGAGGATCTTATTGTACAGTTCCAGGAAGAAGTTGACCGCCGCTGGGAAGATCTGCAGTATCTCTGTGCGCGGGGCTGATAAATTGGGGTTGTCAGTAAGTCAAAGGTGAGTCAAGGAGAAACGTCCCCGTTGACTCACCGACATGCCCTGATTTGGAGAATGATTATGACACTTTTATCATACCAGGTATTCAAGACGGTTGCGGAAATCGGAAGCTTTCACAAAGCTGCCGATGTGCTTGGTCTGACGCCGTCGGCGATCAGCCATGCAGTCGCATCGATGGAAAAAGAGCTCGGCTTCGCGGTGTTTACGCGAAGCCGTTCTGGCGTTGTGCTTACCAATCACGGAGAGCATATGCTTCCCTATATAAATGCCGTACTCAACAGTGATGAGAGTCTGCAGCAGGCTGTCTCAGAACTGAAGGGACTGAAACAGGGAAAAGTAAAAGTTGGATGTTTTTCCAGCGTCTGCACAAACTGGATGCCTTCGATCATCAAATCATTTGGGGAACAGTATCCTGAAATTGAAATTGAGGTATTTGAGGGAACTTATGATGATGTTTCCTACTGGATTAAGAACGGAATTGTAGATTTCGGTTTTTTGTCGACTTCCAGTGCAGGGGATCTTGCAATTGAGCCGTTTTACCGGGATGAGCTGGTCTGTATTGTTCCGATGGACTTTCAGAAGCAGGACGAGGATATGGCCGGCGAAGCAGCGGGATATATGACGGTAGAGGAGATGTCGCGTCATCGTTTTGTCGTACAGCGCGAATCGACAGATGCAGATATACAGAAGTTTCTCCGGGACAATGAACTCCGTGTACAGACAGGGTACCATGTGGTAGATGACCTGTCCACCATAGCGCTGGTCGCAAGCGGTTTCGGGATCTGTATCATGCCCGCGCTTGTAATGAATGATATTCCGTATCATGTTCGTCAGTACCGCCTGAAACCGGATGCCGGCAGGATGATCGGGCTGGCTTCGCTGAATCCTCAGCTTATGGCGCCGGCGGTCCGGACGTTGTATAATCATATTCTGGAGGGCTACAGGAACATATAAATCGGGGTTTGTCGAGTTCGTGTTCAGATCATATGGATCCTTCGAAGGGAGG
>CAZRNI010000119.1:0-7805 GCA_964601425.1 uncultured Eubacterium sp.
GTGAAAACGGGTCTTTTTCTATACCGTGCCCGAAAAACATTTCTTGTTAATTAGATAAAGATCTGTATGATAAGGGATTTCTGCGTTACGGGATCGAAATGTTCCGGAACAGAAATCCCTTTTCTCATGCTTCTGAGTATGTCCCACTGAGATTTTGCTTTGTTGCGAATTTCAAGGGTTTTCTGCAATAATTGTCTGTAATCAATTGCGCCTGTATGTGTTTTCGTGTACAATTACTTGTATCGGCAGCTGTTATTCACCGGATCAGCAGGTGATTATATGATTAATAAGGAAATCGAAGAGGGAGGTAGATGAGTATGTGGAGCAGGAAAAGTGTTAAGCGCCGCGGCAAAAAAGCCATGAAGCGCAATTACTGGAAGACGTTGCTGGTCAGCCTGATTTTGTCAGTGATCCTTGGCGGCGCATCAGGCGCGTCATCCGGCGCATCCGGCGTATCAAGCGGGATTTCAGCGGCAAATGCAAGGAGATATGCAGCACAGGATCAGATGCAGAATCTGGATCTGACCGGAACCGGACTGTCTGAGGATCAGTTAAATAGCATGATGGGCGATACCGGGACGGATATTACTGCAGATTCAGACATTCCGCCGCTTCCGCAGGAAGTTCTGGAGCAAATGAATTCCGGCGGAAATCCGGAGGAGCTGCTGCAGTTTGTACAAGAACATAAGCTGCTGATTTTGATCATCCTTGTCATCGTGCTTCTGATTGTGGTTATTGCGGTTCTTCTGGATGCATTTCTGCTCAATCCGCTTGAACTTGGCGTTCGCAGATTTTTCTTTATGAATCTGCGCGGTCCTGCAGAAATCAAAGAAGTTGCGTTTGGTTATGATCATGAATACCTGAAAAATGTAAAGGTAATATTCCTGCGGGATCTGTACCTGTTTTTCTGGTCACTCCTGTTTATTATTCCGGGTATTATTAAAACCTATTCCTACCGGATGGTGCCATATATTCTGGCTGATCACCCGGAGATGACACGCAAGGAAATATTTGCGCTCAGCAGAAGTTTGATGAACGGAAACAAGTGGAAAGCATTTGTTCTCGATCTGTCCTTTATCGGCTGGTACATCCTTTCGGTATTGACACTCGGCATCCTGCATGTATTCTTTGTTGCGCCATACAAAAATATGACTGATGCAGCGCTCTATGAGAGACTGATGTACGGCAAAAAGCCGGGTGAAGCATCTGCAGCGCCGGTCGCACTTCCGGCAGAGGATACAGTGGATTATTTAGATGACGAAGATGATGATGAGCCGCTTTGATACCGGTTCCGGCATCAGCTTCGGGAATGCAAAAATGTGAAAATGTGAACGGGGTCTGGCCCCGTTCACATTTTTTTGCGTTGTGCGTTTTGTTGAGAATCGGGGATGGATTTATTTGTGAACCCGCCCCGTTTGCATTTGGATTCCGTACACATTTGGCCCCGTTTGCATTTGGATTCCGTACACATTTGGACCTCGTTTACATTTGATGGATAAACGATTCGATCAGGCTAATGGTCTGCTTCTGCTGTTCTTCACGCGTAATCAATGCCGTACCATCGCCTTTCTGTACGCCGTAATCACCAAACTGCGCATGATTTCCCCCTTCGATGACTTCAATCCGGCTGCCGGCCGGCAGATAGGATTCGCTTTCCTTAAAACGCTTATGGTTGAGAACATCGTCTTCGCTGCCATATAGTTCGAGAACCGGCATGGATAATGCCGCTGTCGGGTAGGATGCCAGCAGGATCAGACCATCCGGTCCGGCTGCTTCCGGCAGAGGGTGCTCAGAAGCATACATAGATGCGGCGACACCGCCGAGTGAGTGTCCGCCCAGAAACCAGCTTTTATATTTGTAGCGAAGCATGATACCGGACGCTTTATTTTTGCCCGTAAACGCAATATTAAAAGGCATTTTAACAAGAAAACAGTCGATGCCATCCGATGCCAGCGCATACAGGAGAGGCGTGTAAGCTGTGTATTCAACCTTGCCGCCGGGATAGAAAATAATCGCATTTTCAGTGCCCGGTCCATCCAGGAAAAGACCTTCAGGGATCCGGGAGATATCTGCATATTTGTGAACAGGGTCCGGATCTGCTTCTGGCTCCGTTGTTGGCTCCGCTTCTGGCCCGACTTCTGGTTCCGCTTTTGGCTCCGCTTCTGGTCCCGCTTCAGCAGAATCCGGCGCAGCAAGCACGAGACCGCCTCCGGCGGCCAGCTGTCGCGAATATGCAGATGCATGATAATAATCAGACAAGTAAGTAAAACAGACCGAAAGCAGCGTGACGATGACAATGAGCGGAATGACGAGCCATTTTCTGCCGATCGCGCGAAGAACATCGGTTTTCCGGGTTGTACCGGAGCGGATGCCGCGCATCGATCCGCTGTGACAGTATACGGAGAGACAGGTAAGAAGCAGACCGATCACAGCCGGCTCCGTATGTCCCTGCAGAAACATGATCAGAGCAAATGCCAGAGGAATGACCGGCCCGCCGATACACAGATATTTTGTGATAAAAACGACGAACATGCCGGCAATATTGGCGGTCAGCCCCGGCCAGAATGCATACAGGATGATTGCCATAGATGTGGTGGCAACTCCTTTTCCTCCGCGGAAATGACGCCAGAAGGGAAAATCATGCCCGAGCGTACAGCCAAGACCGGCGTACAGTACGGCAATCTGTCCAGTGCCTCCCGCTCTGAAGAATACATAAGAAAGAACACCTGCCAGGATACATTTTCCGAGATCACCGGCAAGCGTCAGAATTCCGGGAACGAACCCGAGTGATGCCATGATGTTTGCCATACCCGGATTTCCGGTATCGCCAAGTTCAGCGGCAGATTTGCCTGCATATTTTTTTGCAACAATCTCTGCTGTCAGAAAGCAGCCAAAGAAATAGCCTATGATAATGCTGAAGATTTTTTCGTACATACGTTATTGTTATCCCGGAGCTGCGCGGTCATAAAATGTTTATGAGGCAGTCACATTTTATAAGCAAAAGTACACATGGTTTTCATGCAAAGTATATAATATGGAAGAGGCAAAGTAAATGTGGGGCTAAGACCAAAAGAGCATTTGCCTTCTATTCCTGCAAAGGGTAAAATAAATGAAACAAATCGTTATATCAATCGAAATCGGTGTGAGGGACCTGATTATGATGAAAAAAATATATAGGATTATGGCGCTGTTTTTAATCGCGGTACTGGCGATGCCGGCGGGTGTGTTTGCGGCGGGGGAAGAGATTTCTGCCCGTTTTTCGAATCCGGATGATTTGGATGATTTTTATGTAGGAGAATCCAGGGTAATAAACTATTACTGCAAACCTGCAAACAGGTTTGAAGAACTTATATTTGATACAAAGACGATTTCGTTGGAGGGCGAGGCGGAGCCGGAAGAGCAGGCGTCTCCCGAAGATCCGGAAGGGCAGTCAGAATCATCAGAGCCGGCGGAGCTTGAGAAAATATTGGAAATTCAGGTGATTGACCACGAACAGGTTCGTGTTACTGCGCTGCGTGCAGGACAGGCTAAACTAATGATTTATGCTAATGAAGAAGCACATACAAATGGTCAGGCGCTTACTGATGAGATTGTAGATGTGACGGAGCCATACACAGTCACTTTTCAGGCAGGGGAAGAAGGATATTTCAAAACAGATGACGGGGAAAAGGCTGCAGAGTGGAAAACATTGGCGGCCAAATATCGTGGACTTTGGGATATACCACAGCCGGATGTGTATGCAAATAATGAAGAGATGATATTTTCAGAGTGGTCGCTTGAAGCAGGCGGAGAACTGCTCAGTGATACGTATTTCAACGATACCACTTTATCGGAAGATGGCCTTGTTTTTTATGCAAATTACACATCCAGAGAACATGCTGATGAAGTATTGCAGAGCATGAAAGAGATGGCTGAAGCAACCTATGAGAAGTCGGAACAGGCACAGAATGCCATTGCTGCCGCAGAAGAGGCATATAATGGTTTAATGCGCGGGGAAAAGAAGGCGATCCAGAAGGATGCGGAAGCATATCTTCAGCAGGCGCAGGAGAAGGCGGACAAGCTGAAGCAGCAGGAGGAAAATCCCAAAACGCCGTCCGGCAATAACAATTCCGGCAATAGCAGTTCCGGCAGCAATTCCGGCAGCGGAACAGCTTCAGGAGGTCAGTCTGGCGCGGGAGGTAAATCCGGTTCCGCATCCGGCGCGGTCAATCCATATACAACATCGTCGTTCGGAAACTATATGTCTCCGGTCATTATCGTCAATCCGCTGGCAGCTACAAAATTCACTTCTGTGAAAGCCGGAAAAGCGGGATCCCGAAAGATTCTTCTGAAATGGAAAAAGAAAAAGAAGATCGATGGCTACCAGATTCAATATTCGACAAAAAAGTCTTTCAAAAAAGGCGTAAAGACAATCAACATCAAGAAAGCGAAGACGACAAAAAAGACAATTAAGAAGCTGAAAAAAGGCAGGAAATACTTTGTCCGGATCCGGACGTATAAAATGATAAACGGGACGCCGTTTTACGGTGCCTGGAGCAATGTGAAGTCTGTGCGTGTGAAGTAGGCGGGGACACCAAAATACGAACCGATGATAATGGAAGAACAGCGCCGGCATGCAGAACAGAAACGTTCTTTGTATCCCGCGCATTGCACGTGCCATTGTCATCAGAGAGCATGACAAACGATCAATATATGAGGAGGCCGGAAGCTGATGAGGAAGAAAAAAGAACGCCTGATCACGGCAGCAGCGTTATTAATCGGTGCGATTCTGATCATTGTTATCCTGATCCATGCATGGAGAGCGCTTTCACGTCCGGCAGAAACATCGGATGCAGAAGCAGCACGCGGCAGCATTGCAGCGGAGGCCGGCGACGACATCTGGGTCGACGAGACAGAACTGGACGCAAACAAAGATCTCACACTGTCCCTGAAAGAGGCAGTACTGGGCGCAGCTGTACAGCAGAAGAAGCTTGTAGTGTTTGAACAGAATCTGTCGGATATTATTAAAGTTACGGATGAAGGGAAACTGCCGTTCAATCTGAGCGCGAAATACCAGTATATCAAGTATTCCGGGACGGCCACCTACACGGTGGATCTGGCCGGAATCGATGAAGACCATCTGGCAGTCGATGAAGAGGCCCGAAGCCTTACGATTTATATTCCGCATGCGGTTGAAAAGCTGGACATCAATGAAGAAGAAACACAGACGGATGATACAGAAAATGTCGGCATTTTTTCCATCGGCGATCTGAAGCAGACAGAAGAAGAGCGAAATGAAGTGATCACCCGTGTGAAGAACAACCTGGCGCAGAAACTCAAGGACGAGAAGGTGCTCGACATCGCGGACCGCATGGCAAAGCTCAGCGTATGGGAGATTTATCAGCCGGTCGTGACGAAAGTCAGCCCGGAATATACGGTGGTTGTAGAGTTTGTATCATAATTGCGAAGAGAGTCTGGTCCTGTTTACAAAAGGGGGCCGGCTTGCGAAGAGAGTCTGATTCCATTCACAAAAAGGGGTCCGACCCGAAAGGAGTTCCGTATGAATGAAAAAACGCCTCGGACGACGCGGTCATCGGTTATTTTGTTTGTAATTTTTTTGCTGGCAGCGGTTTTGTCGATTGCGGTGCCGGGCAGTCATTTTGCAAAACCGGAATCGTATTCATCCAGTGTACAGGAGTTAAATGAGAAGAAGCTCGGCGTTGAAAAGCTTGCGGGATCGGCTGCCGCGGCATCTGCCGCGATTACACTGATGCCGGGCGATTTCGGTACGCCGATTGCAGATAAGCTCGCGGATCTGAGCGGGTATTTTCTGATTATCCTGATTGCAATTTATATTGAGAAATTTCTGGTATCGGTCGGCGGCATTCTGGCATTTGACATTCTGGTGCCGATCGGGTTTGTGCTTCTGGCGGTGGGGATGTTCCGGTCACTGCCGTTCCGGAAGACGGCACTGCGCATTATTTCGCTGGGCATCATCCTGGTGGCACTTGTCCCGGTGAGCCTGAAGGTGTCGAATCTGGTTGAGAAGCAGTATGCGGCAGAAATCCAGCAGACAATTGATTCTGCAAATGAGAACACAGAGGCAATTAAAGGAACGGCGGACCGCTCGGATGATAATAGTCTTTGGTCGGATTTTGTTGCGAAGGTAAAGGGCGGCAGCTCTACGATTCTAAAAAAACTGGAATCGATTCTCAGTGATTTTGTTGACGCGGTTGCCGTATATATCGTGACGTCCTGTGTCATTCCGGTGGCAGTACTCCTGCTTGGGGTCTGGCTGGTTAAAATGCTGTTTCATCTGGATTTTAACGTGCCTGTACCGCGGATTCATCCGATGAGCGATTTTACGACGAAAAAGTATCGCGGGAGAAAATCAGGGCCGGATGCGGAAGCAGGAAGGAATGATGAGCCGGATCATCCTGATTAAAATACAGTGAAATCATACCGCTTCCTGCTCTGCAGAGAAGCAGAAGTGGAATAAAGGAAAATCTAAGGAGGAATTGTACATGAAAAAACTGAAATTCGGAATGATCGGCGGCGGCAACGGCGCATTTATCGGAAATGTGCATCGCCATGGTGCAATTATGGATGATCTCGCAGAGCTGACAGCGGGATGCTTTACCAGAAATATGGACAAGAACCGCGAGACGGCAGAAGCCTGGGGCGTCCGTGATCTGGACCGCGTCTATGCAAATTATGAGGAGATGGCCGAGAAAGAAGCTGCACGTGAGGACGGAATTGATTTTGTCTCCATCTGTACGCCGAACGATACGCATTATCCGATCGCGAAGTGCTTTCTGGAGCACGGCATCAATGTAATGTGCGACAAACCGCTGGCGCTGCGCACGGAAGAAGGAATTGAACTGAAGAAGATCGCAGAAGAGAAGGATCTGCTGTTTGGCGTAACCTACACTTATACAGGGTACGTCATGGTTGAGCAGGCCCGCCGTATGATCGCTGCGGGAGAAATCGGAAACATCCTTACGATTGTTGCCGAGTATCCCCAGGAGTGGCTGCTCGTGCAGATGGTCAGCGACCGTTCCGATCAGGCGACCTGGCGCATGGACCCGGCAAGATCCGGCCCGTCCGGCTGTCTGGCAGATATCGGCACACACGTCGAGGCGCTGATCGGCCGCATGACCGGACTGGAGCTGAAGCGCGTACTTGCGAAATTTGAGCGCCTGCCGAAAGATCATGATCTGCCGCTGGAGAACAACGCGCAGGTTCTGATGGAGTACGAGGGTGGTATTTCCGGCATGATCTGGACCTCCCAGGTGGCAATCGGCAACGAGACGGAGCTTCGTATCCGCATCTTCGGTGACAAAGGTTCCATCGAGTGGCAGCACAAGGATTCGCAGCGTCTGATCGTCACGAAGATCAACCAGCCGCCGATGATCTACACACCGACCCGCGACTATGATATGGATTCGACCCGCAGCATGTCCCGTCTGCCATCCGGCCATCCGGAAGGATTCTTTGAGAGTTTCGGCAACCTCTACAGAGGCTACTGCTGCGCACTTCTCAAGAAAAAATACGGTGAAGACCACGGAGACTTCCTGTACCCGACGATCGACGTCGGCATCGAAGGATTGAAATTTATCGATGCCTGCATTGAGAGCAACGCAAAGGGAAATGTGTGGGTAGATCTTTGAGGGTATATCTCAGTGAAAAAGCCTCCCGCTTCTATAAGCGGTGGGATATAGGTCGCAACTTGATCATCATAGCGGCGGGTCACAATCCCGCACTGAGTTCAACGCTCCGCGGGGATGCGCAGGAACCCGGAAAGGAAGATGTCGGCAAAGCCGACC
>CAZRNI010000120.1:0-1962 GCA_964601425.1 uncultured Eubacterium sp.
GGAATCTCAACTGCGATACGGTTCAGGCCCTGCTTATATACCTGTGCCTCAGTGCTGTACTGATCGACACGCTGCTGCAGCTTGAACACAGTATCATCCATGTCCTCCATAGAAGGATTTCCTTCTGTCGCCTCGTATGTAATGCTGACGCCGCCGGACAGATCCAGACCTGTGTGGATATGCCGCGCACTGCCGGTATGGTTTTCACCCCAGCCAAAGCCGACGGTATAACCCAGCAGAACCGTCAGTACCAGCATGATTACCAGTACAATAATACTTTTACTCTTTTTCATGACGTAGTCATCTCCTGTAATTCGTTAGTGTACAACTAAGTTATATTAATCGAATGTTTACACAATCTCAACTGTTTTTTGCAGAATTCAGTGATTTTCTTTTGTTCTGCCGCCGATCTGCGCTGACTGCACAGCTGCAGCCGGGTTCTGTATATTATTGTCACGCATCAGCCAGCGCCGCTTTTATCATCAGTGCACATTCCACACGCTTTTTCTGCATGGCACAGCCGATTTCATAATTGCCGCGAATGTCTCCGGTGAAATGATGCGCGTTAGCCGCACAGCCGCCGCTGCAGAAGAAACGGGAAAAGCAGCTGCTGCACTCCGGCTTCGCGTAAACGTTGCAGCACTTGAAATGCTGCACCAGATCCGTCCGGCTGATACCGTCTGTAACATTTCCCATACAAAATTCATCAATTCCTACGAACTGATGGCACGGATAAAGATCTCCCCACGGCGTGACAGCCAGATATTCTGTGCCGGATCCGCAGCCGGAAAGTCGTTTGTAGACACAGGGACCGCCTTCCAGATCAATCATAAAGTGGAAGAAATTGAATCCTCTTCCCTCTTTCTCACGCTTTATCATCTCTTTTGCCAGCAGATCATATTGCTCCATAATAAACGGAAGATCCTCTTCCCGGATCGCATAATCCATCTCCGGCGGCGCGACGACCGGCTCGACGGAGATCTGCTTAAAGCCAAGATCTGCCAGATGCAGTACATCTGCCGCAAAATCAAGATTGTAATGCGTGAACGTACCACGAACATAATAGTTGTTCTGATTGCGCAGGTTCGCAAATTTCATAAATTTCGGAACAATCAGGCCATAGCTGCTCTGACCGCCGCGGAACGGACGCATCCGGTCATTGGTCTCAGGACGGCCGTCAATGGAGAGCACGACGTTTCCCATTTCCCGGTTGCAGAACTCCATAATCTCATCATTTAACAGAACGCCGTTGGTCGTAAGCGTAAAACGGAAGTTTTTATTATGTTCCTTTTCCAGAGCGCGTCCATACGCAACCAGTTCCTTTACAACATTCCAGTTGAGCGTAGGCTCTCCGCCAAAGAAATCCACTTCCAGATTGCGCCGGTTTCCTGAATTTGCCACCAGAAAGTCCAGCGCCTGTTTGCCGGTTTCCAGCGACATCAGCGCGCGCCTTCCATGATACTCGCCCTCCTCTGCAAAGCAGTAGCGGCACGCGAGATTACAATCATGTGCAACATGCAGGCACAAAGCCTTGACGACTGTCTCCCGCTGTGCGAATTCTTCAATTGCGGGCCGGTATGCATCTTCGGTATACAGCATCCCGGCTTCACGCAGCTCCTCACATTCCTCGCATGCTGTACGGATTTCTTCTGACGAATATTTTCCGGCAAGGCTCTTTTGTACCTGCGCAATAATCATATCTGTATCAAGCTTTGTCTGCAGTCCTGCAGCTGTACCGCTGCCCCCGCAGGACATTGCCACACCGCAGTCCGCCGCATTCTCTGTACAGCCTGATGTATCGTCCCCGCCGCATTTTTCCGGATAATTCTCTGCACATTCCTGTGTACAGGTCCCTGCCGGTTTTTTTTCGGCAAATGCTGACGAAACCGGACCGCCCGTCCCGTTCTTCACGGCATCTGCTGTTTCATCTGCCGCCATTTTAACTTCTTCCCTTCGAACCTC
>CAZRNI010000120.1:1972-2298 GCA_964601425.1 uncultured Eubacterium sp.
CTGCTGTTTCATCTGCCGTCAATACGTTCAGAACATCCAGCACGTCATATACGACGTCATCCACCACATGAACTGCGCTGCTGCAGACGTCCAGTACGATGTTATATCCATTGTTCTTAAATAAATGTACCACGCTCTCCTCCTGCGAAAAGCAAAACAAAAGGTGCTCAGGCGTGTCTTCCGACAGCACCTGAAACACCTCGCTTTTGCGTCATTTAAATGTCTGCTGTTCTTAGTTTTTCTTTTCCTGCTCACAAACCTGATTGCCGACAGTACAGGAAGTCTTGCATGCGGACTGGCAGGATGTCTGGCACTCGCCGCAGCCG
>CAZRNI010000120.1:2308-7799 GCA_964601425.1 uncultured Eubacterium sp.
CTTCTTTACAGTACTCTGAAGGCTCTTTGTATTCAGCGTCTTAATATGTTTCATTAGGATATCCTCCTTCTTTCCTTAGTCATTATCTTGTACAGTATAGCACATGGGTGCATGGTTTAAAAGTGTTTTTTTATCGATATACCCGCAGCAGCTCCAGCACGCGCACAATCTTTGTGCCCATGGGATAATGAAGCATTTCTTCCCGGGTGGTTCCCGATGTAATCACGTATGCAATCAGGTACAGCGGAATTGCGATCAGGATCGCGATGATTACAGCGATTGACGGTCTGTGTGTCAGGCGGAACAGCAGCTGGTAGATTCCAAATGCAGCCACTCCCATGATCGCGGATGCAAGCAGCGGGAATAAATAAGTCTGCCGCAGCTCATTTCGAAAACGCAGATATTTGCGCAGCATGAAACCGTTCAGAACGGTATAGAACACTGCAAACAGCAGGTTTGCAAGCATGACCCAGTAGATGCCCCCGGCGGGGTAAATCAGCAGAATCACCGCAAGAATCACCAGATTCAAAATCAGAGATACCGCCGCGTTGATCAGTGCCGTCCGCTGCTTTCCGATGGACTGGAGCACACTAGCCGTTATTGTTGAAAGTGCGCCAAACAGCACAAAGAGAGAGCCGGTCAGCAAAAGCCGCGCAGCGAGCGCAGTCGCGGACGGGAAGAGCACACCCATGATGGGATACGCCAATACCGTCATGCCGATCATGGACGGGATACACAGGAACATAGTCAGCCGGATCGTCTGGGAAATCTGATGATTTGCCCGGTTAAGATCCCCGACCGCATAGTCCCCGGACACCTCCGGCATCATAGCAGAAGCACTCGCAGAAGCCAGTGCCAGCGGAATATTTATGACCGGGAGATAATAGTTGCTGTACTCACCGTACGCTGCAGAAATCGTCTCGGATGCGATACCACGTACGCCCTGCAGGCTGGAAAACAGGTAACTGTCCAGATACGTGCTCGCATTGTTGACAAACGTGGTAAAAATAACCGGCGTAATCATGAGTGCGATCACACGGAATACTTGTCCGTAGGTTTCCTCGCCGCCATGCGGATCACGTCTTCTCTCACGCGCGAAATAGTTTCTGTTCAGGAGGTAAACAAGCAGCATAAACAACAGGCCTGTAAGCACACCTGCTCCGGTACCCATCGTTCCGCCCATGGAACCGTAGATCGCCGCCTGAACGCCGCCGCCCGGCGCAAAGTGCCGGATCAGAAGCCATGCGGCAAGCACACTTACAATTGCGTTGACAATCTGCTCGGCAATCTGTGAAATAGACGTCGGCGTCATCGTATGGTGCGCCTGAAAGTAGCCGCGCAGTACGCCAAGAATTGCAGAAAGAAAAATTGTCGGAGCCAGCACCCGAAGTGCCGGGAGCGCATTCTGCTGATTCGCCGGGAGCAGCAGCCCGCCCCCGAAAAACGCGATCAGCGCTGTAATTCCGCCGACCATAACCGCATACAGCAGTGCTCCCCGAAATACCTTCTGCGCATTCTTATATTGTCCCCAAGCCAGCCGTTCTGAGACGATCTTGGAAACCGCCATCGGAATACTGTAGGAAGAAATCAGCAGCAAAATGCTGTACAGACTGCTCGCAAATCCATAGTATCCCAGACCCACTGCGCCCAGAACAGCGCCGAGCGGCCTGCGGTAGATCAGCCCTATGATGCGGGAAATAATGGTAGCCACCATCAATATCGACGCATTTTTTACAAGATTGTTTTTCTTAGTCATAGAAGTCTGCTGTGCTATTTTATTGAAATAAAGTGTTATCGGTCTGTTGTTATCTAAATGTTATCGATCTGCCAGTCGATCGGTTCCAGTCCCTTCTCTTCCAGGAACTGATTTGTTTTTGAAAATGGTCTGCTCCCGAAAAATCCGCGGTACGCTGAAAGCGGACTCGGATGCGGTGCCTGCAGTATCAGATGATTCGGATTTGTAATCATCGGCGCTTTTCGCTGTGCCGGCCTGCCCCAGAGAATAAATACGATCGGCTGATCCTGCTCCGCCAGCACACGGATCGCCGCATCCGTAAATTGTTCCCAGCCGATATCCCTGTGGGAATTTGCCTGATGGGCACGCACAGTCAATACGGTATTCAGCAGCAGAACACCCTGTTCCGCCCACTTGACAAGACTCCCGTGGTTGGGAATGCTGCAGCCGACATCATCGTGCAGTTCCTGATAGATATTTACCAGCGACGGCGGTATTTGTATCCCGGGTTTCACGGAAAAGCAAAGTCCCTCAGCCTGGCCCGGCTCGTGATATGGGTCCTGCCCGAGAATAACAACTTTTACCTTCTCCAGCGGGGTAAAATGAAACGCATTGAAAATTTCATCTGCCGGCGGATAGACAACTGCTGTCCGATACTCACGTCCGACAGTCTCAAAGAGTGTTTTATAATACGGTTTGCGGAACTCTGGGCGGAGCGCCGCTTCCCACGAACCTGTAATCGGTGGCATTTTAGAGCCTCCTTTTTTCTGCAAAACGGGTGCGAACCCGACAAACCCAATATTTACAGCCGCACTGCAACACCGTGATCTCTCAGATATTCCTTCACTTCGCGGATCTCAAGCTCTTTGTAATGGAACAGCGAAGCAGCGAGTGCTGCATCTGCGCCGCCTTCTGTCAGTGCTTCCCGGAAATGCTCCTTCGTTCCGGCACCGCCCGATGCGATTACCGGAATGCCGACGGCATCCGAGATGGCACGGGTTAATTCAATATCGTAACCATTCTTGGTTCCGTCGCAGTCCATGCTGGTGAGCAGGATTTCGCCCGCACCGAGCTGTTCGGCTTTTGCCGCCCACTCAACAGCATCAAGCTCCATATCAATACGGCCGCCGTTTTTATAGACAGTCCATCCGCCGGAACCATCTGTACGCCTTCTTGCGTCAATGGCGACAACAACACACTGACTGCCGAACTTGTCTGCCGCCTCGCTGATGAGTGCCGGATTCATGATCGCCGCTGAGTTGACTGAAATTTTGTCAGCGCCTTCCCGAAGCAATAACCGGAAATCATCGACCGTACGGATCCCGCCGCCGACAGTGAAGGGAATAAAAACATTTGCCGCCACCTGGCGCACCATATCCACGACGGTCGCACGGTTATCACTGGATGCCGTGATGTCGAGAAATGTCACTTCATCCGCGCCTGCTTTATCATACGCCTTTGCAATTTCCACCGGATCTCCGGCGTCCCGCAGGTTGACAAAATTAACACCTTTGACAACGCGCCCCGCATGTACGTCAAGGCAGGGAATGATTCGTTTTGTAAATTTTGTTTTCATGATTATTCTCCATCCGGCATCTGGTCTGCAGCCATCTTTTCAAGTCCCGCCCGGTTCCCGGACTGATCCACTGTCTGAAACACAACGCACCTGCGGCGGGGGACTATTCCACTGAGTTCAACTGTTTTTTCTGCAAAGTGCCGCGAAATTCCGAAGCATCTCCAGACCGCGATCCGAGCTTTTTTCCGGATGGTACTGGCAGGCAAAAACATTTCCGTCCTCGACGGATGCGTGAATCTCGGTTCCATACTGTGTCACCGCCTTTACAATCGAGGGATCCTCCGCCTCCAGATAATAGGAATGGACGAAATAAACATATGTGTCCTCAGGTATTCCCCTAAACAGACGGCCGTCGTTTTGCAGGTGCAGCGCATTCCAGCCCATATGAGGTATCTTCAGTCCCGGCGCATCCGGGATACGGCGGATTTTTCCCTTCAGAATACCGAGGCCCGGAACACCCGGACTTTCCTCACTTTCTTCAAAGAGGAGCTGCAGTCCGAGACAGATGCCCAGAAATGGTTTTCCGGCTTCCGTAATTTCCCGGATCACCGGCACCAGACCAAATGCGTGCAGATGCTCCATGGCGTCGCCAAAGCTTCCGACGCCCGGAAGAATTACACCGTCCGCCTGCTTCAGAATCGCAGGATCTCTGGTCAGAACAACATCCTCCCCGAGATGACGCATCGCCTTCTCCACGCTTTTGATGTTTCCGGCATCGTAATCAATGATTGCAATCATTTGCTTCTCTCCCGTGTATAAAATAAGAGGGCAGCTCATCAGATTCGATGAACTGCCTTTATATTGCGACATTACTCCGGCAGTTCTTCTCCCATTCGTTTCAGGACAAGATCATAGCCGTCGTTTCCGTAAATCAGCGACCGGTTCACCCGGCTGATCGTTGCGGTTGATGCGCCTGTTTTCTTGGAAATCTCAAGATAGGTTTTTTTCTGTTTCAGCATTCTTGCCACTTCAAAACGCT
The DNA here is from genome assembly GCA_964601425.1 of uncultured Eubacterium sp. Lineage (GTDB taxonomy): Bacteria > Bacillota > Clostridia > Lachnospirales > Lachnospiraceae > CADBRN01. The sequence continues at coordinate 6,599 of CAZRNI010000120.1, forward strand.
GTGACAGCGAGAGCAATTCATTGATGGTACATGCATCCTCAAAGAATGTATAGCACTCTTCTACCGTCTCAAGCGTCAGAATCGCGCGGAACAGCTGGTTCACAGCGTCCGTATGAATATCTTTTCCCATGATTACTCCTGTGATGTGATTTCTGATCCGTTACGCAAAAAGTACTGCATATCTATTTTCAGATTTTATGTAATCCCGTGCCGCACGGATATCTGCCTCCATATGTTCTTTCAATTCTGTCACAGAACTGAAGCGATGTTCAGGCCTGTGGTAATGCAGCAATTCCACGCTTGCTTCTTTCCCGTACAAATCGGCAGAACATCCGAAGAGGTGTGTTTCGGCTGTCACCTGATCCCCGGCAACCGTCGGCTTCGTACCGATATTTGTAATGCCGTTCCACGTCCGGCCGCCGATCTGCGTACTGCTGAAGTAGACACCGTTTGGCGGCAGGAGTTTTTCCTGCGGCGGGATCTGGTTAATCGTAGGAATCTGCAGGGTTCTGCCGAGCTGCCGGCCGTGAACCACTTCTCCCAGCAGAAAATACGGTCTGCCGAGCAGCTTTTCAGCCTCTTCCATCCGTCCTTTCTGTATTTCTTCCCGGATCCAGGTACTGCTGATCTCTCTTCCGGAAACAGGATCTTTCTTTTTTCCGATCACACACACGGAAAATTCAAGTCCGTCTCCTGCGCCGCGGTATTTGTCTGCCATCCCGGAAAGAAATGCAGCATTGCCCGCACGACCTCGGCCGAACCGGAAATCATCGCCTACCACAATTGCAGCGGCGTGAAGTTTTTCCAGCAGTATCTTTCGCACAAAGACTTCTGCCTCCATTGTCTGGATATCCTTCGTGAAGGGACACTCGATCAGTGTATCGATGCCCAGTTCTTCAAGACACAGAAAACGTTCCCGGTTTGTCATGATCGACTTCGTATGTGACACCCCGAGGCGGTTCTGCGGCGAGACATCAAAGGTAAACACGATTGTACGCAGTCCGTCATCCCGGCCGCGGCGCAGCACCTCATCCATCAGCAGGCGGTGTCCTTCATGCACACCGTCAAACTTCCCGAGCGTCACCACTGAAGGAACGTCTGTAATGTGTTGTTGTATATTCTTTATGTAATCCAAGGAATTGATTCCTTTCTATCTGTAAATCGGGATTTGTCGAGTTCGTGTTCAGATCATATGGATCCT
>CAZRNI010000121.1:0-4909 GCA_964601425.1 uncultured Eubacterium sp.
AGACCAATACTCTTTATTTTATTATTAATTCAACTGACTATTTCTTTACTCCAACTGGAATATGTTATTTTTGGCGACCATATAAAAATATTTTTGTAAGAGGAAATATAATCCTAAAATCCTCCGGAAACTATTGACCCATACGTTACGTCATAGTGTATAAAAGATGTGAGAGGCCTCATATACAAGGGAGTGATAATCTATGATGACGGTAAACGAGGTGAGCAAACTGACGGGTGTGAGTATTCGCACGCTGCAGTACTACGACAAGATCGGGCTGCTGCATCCGGCAAAGTATACTGAAGCCGGCTATCGGCTGTATGACGATGCTGCGCTGGAGAAGCTGCAGCAGATTCTGCTCTTCAGGGAACTGGAATTTCCGCTGAAAGATATTAAGAAGATTATCAGCAGTCCTGATTTTGACAGGAGCAAGGCTTTGGAGCAGCAGATCGAGCTCCTGCAGCTGAAAAAAGAACACATTGAGAACCTGATTGACCTTGCAAAAGGGATTAAATTGTTGGGGGTGAAAAAATTGGCATTTGATGCATTTGACACGAAAAAAATAGATGAGTATGCCGCGCAGGCAAAGGCTTCCTGGGGCACGACGCCGGCCTATAAGGAATTCGAGGAGAAATCCAAAGGCCGGAGCAGGGAAGATGATCAGAAGATATATCAGGGAATGATTGATATCTTTGGAGAATTCGGGCAGATCCGGGACACAGACCCGGCTTCAGCGGAAGCGCAGGCGTTGGTGAAGAAGCTGCAGGATTATATTACAGAGCATATGTACACCTGCACGAAAGAGATCTTGAGCGGTCTGGGAAAAATGTATGCCGGCGGCGGAGATTTTACAAAGAATATCGACAGTTATGGCGGCGAAGGGACGGCAGTATTTGCCGCACGGGCTATTGAGATTTACTGTGGTTAATCTGTTCCGCCCGTCCGGATCTGCAGAGCATCATTGAAGTGCAGTTACATACCGCCCGTCCGGATCTGCAGAACTTGATTAAAGACCTCTTCATTGTCAGTTATGAGGAGCGCCAGCTTTTCGCGAGTGCGGGTGAGTGCTTCATATAATACAGCAAGTGCATTTGTGGCTTCCCCCTGCTTGCAGAGGTGCAGGTCACCGTCGTAGTAGAAGGTGCTGTCCATGATCACCAGCACGCGGTCGTATTCCTGTGCGACGATTTCTTCTTCTGTGAAGTACGCCGGGGCGGCTGAGGATGCCAAGTCGGCTGGTGATGCCAAGTCAGATGAGGATGCCAAGTCAGATGATGATGTCAAGGTGGATGACGATGCCAAGTCGGATGATGCCAAGTCGGATGATGCCAAGTCGGATGGTAATGCCGAGTCGGATGACGATACAAAGGCGGATGCGGGCTCGGAGGACAGTCGGATTTGCGTGTATCCCTGTGCCTGATAGTATTCGGTCAGCAATTCCTCATCGCGGGTGTTTTCCGCGCAGAGTACGTCGATGCAGCTGTAGTCGGCAGACTCTGTTTTTTCATTCAGGCTGAACAGATTCCGCATGAAGGAAAAGATGGGCCGGTTGATCCGGATATTCCCGGAGAAGGCAAATGCGGATGTTTTGGCGGAGGCGATGACATCTTCAGCGTCTTCCATGGCGGAAAAGATGCTGCGGATACTATAGGGATCATATGCCAGAACACAAGGGATCTGCTGATTCTTTGCTGTGTCCAGAAGCGAGGAGAGCAGTTCTGCAGAAAGCCGGTTGGCCTCATCGACCAGGATGCATGCGTAACGGCCTGGTTTTCCGAAACCAGTCGTTGGCGAATCGAGCAACTGCTTTTCGGGCTTAAATCCTTCCGGTACAAATTCCGTCCCGGAGAGGATAGTCACATTCCGCAGCCGCTGATTGATGATATGGTGACCCTCGCGGAGCGGGCCGCCGTGGAGAAACAGAATTTCTTTCTTTTTGGATAATTCAATCGCAAGATCAAACAGCAGGAGCGTTTTACCGGTGCCGGCACTGCCTGTCAGCGTGATGACAGGTGCGGCGCACGGGGAAGTGCTTCTGCTTTCTTCATGTTCCCGGATCAGATTTAGGATCCTGCGGCGGAATTCCCACTGCTGATTTGTCAGGAAGTATTTTCCCTGCAGCAGTCGTTCCGGCGCACTCACGGGCGAGATCAGATAATCCGACGCGCGGAAATACTGGTCAAGATTCTCTGCAACATATGACTGAAAGCGGGACTTCATGACAACGTCTGCGAGGACATCGACTGATACTTTGCCGAGGTGTCCGTTTTCCTTCAACTGATAGAGCGAATTTGTCTCCATAACATACGTAAACGAATAAATCGTGCGGGAGACATTTGAGAGATAATACCGGTTCTGTTCAAGCTGGGTGCGGATGCGGTCCTCGGTGACATCCTCGCTTTTTAACTCGATGTTCAGCACCGATGAGGCGTCTGCGGAAAACTTCAGCAGGTCAAATTCCTTGCTGATGTGCGCAATCGTATAAGAAAACCAGAAGCCGTCCAGTATACGGACCCAGTTTTCGTGCTGTTTCGTGTGAACCAATAGGTCTGATGGATTTGGCAGGTTCGATGAAACAAGGTGCGAATCAAACCACAGCTCCAGCTTCCGGACCAGCGCGCACAGCGAAGAAGCCTCATGCACGCTCACGTGCTTCCGGTCATCGCGCCCGGAAAGCGCCTGCAGGAAACGGGAAAAAGAAGCTGGATTTGATGCCGCCCGGGTGAGCGTAAAAAGATTTAAGGCGTGCATGATAGGGCCTCCTGTAACATATCCAGACAGTTTGGTGGTGATAAATGAGAAACTTCAAAGAAGGTCTGTCTTAACAATAGAATTTATCATCATATATAATAATATTATTATACAGCAAAGGTGAGGAATCAAAATGAAAATATGTTATTTTACAGCGACAGGAAACTGCCTGTATGTCGCACGAAGAATCGGCGGAGAATTATTATCCATCCCGCAGCTCATGGATAAGGAATAAGTCTGGATAAGGGTTCAGACCTTTCTGATTTTTGAAAAGCATGAACAAGCATTTACTTTCTGATTTTTGGGAAGCATGAACAAGCATTATAGAGTTACTTTTGGCATTTTATACGGATGCAAAGATCTCCCAGGTCGTTTGCATCCGTTGTTTTTTTGCATTTGGGTTTGCCTGAGAACTTGATTTGTCAAATTCAGTGGACGCAATTGCCAGAACAGACATTTTCATCCGTGAGTTTCTTGATTTTCACCCCTGGCTGGGAGCTGGATTTGCCAATTCTCGCGGACGCAACTGCCAAGACAGTCTGTTGCGTCCGCGCATTTCTTGAATTTCACCTCTGGCCGGGATATGGATTTGCCTAATCTAGTGGATGCAACTGTCGCCAAAGAAGTTTGTATCCGCTCATTTTTGTTTTTCAAGCTCTTTGTAGAATGCTCAAATGCCAATTCTCGCGGACGCAACTGCCAGAACAGTCTGTTGCGTCCGCAGGTTTCTTGATTTTCACCTCTGGCCGGGAGATGAATTTACCTTTCTTTGCGTATGCAGCTGTCATCAAAGCAGTTTGCGTCCGCACATTTCTTGATTTTAGCTTTGGCTGAGCATGAGCACTCAGTTTATCAGGCGAATACTTTGCACCCGGCATATTTTAACGAGTGTTGCAGGATACTTTCCTGTTTCCACCCTGTCCATATATGACGTTTCATGTGACAGCCGTCTGGTATAATAAACCCAAGATGAAAAGCTGTCATGTCTGCGCCGCAGAGGCGCACACCAATCAAGATAAAAAACCGCCATGTCTGCGCCGCAGAGCGTGCACACCAATCAAGATGAAAAGGCTACTGTGTCTGCGCTGCAGAGGCGCACACCAATCAAGATAAAAAACCACTATGTCTGCGCCACTGAGAGCGCATACCAATCGTATTATGTTATAAAAACAAGGTTATCAAATGGCGTGATTCGTGGTATAATATTTTCAATACTATACCCTTTTGAACCAAATTGATTGGAAAGTGCACGGTGGCGGTTATGGAACAGGAACAGCAAAATAAAACATTATATGTGAAGATGCTGGGCGGGTTTTCCATGTCCTGGGGCGGGAGACAGATTGCCATCGGTCCGAAAGGCAAGGACTCGCAGTTTGTCCGTCTGCTGGAAGCAGTGATCCACAGTGGCAGCGAGGGTGTTACTAGAAGCCAGATGGAGGATATCCTTTTTGAGGATCGCGAGATTGATGACATCGCCCACGGGATGCGAACGATTATTTATAACGCCCGCAAGCGTCTGGAGAAAGAAGGCCTTCCCAAGGCAAATTATATTGAAAACAGGGAAAACCGGTACTACTGGTGCGATGAGATTCCGGTTTCGGTAGATGCATGGGAGTTTGCACGCAGGTATGAGGAAGCGGAAGGGGAGAAGGATCCTGATGTCCGCCTTCGCCTGTATCTGGAGGCGTGCGACCTTTACACAGGTGAATTTCTGCCGCAGCAGACCAGAATGATCTGGGTGGCGCAGGAGGACCGGCATTACAGCGAGATTTATGAGAGCTGTGTGCAGAACGCGGCTGCGCTTCTGCGGATGAATAAGAATTATAATCAGTTGGAACGGCTTGGACTGCAGGCGACCCGGTTGCAGCCGCTTTCTGAGTGGGAGGCGCTGACAATGGAGGCGCTGATTGCGCTCGGGCGCGACGAAGAGGCGCGGCGGCTGTACGAGACAACCGAAAACTATTACATGGATGAGCTGGGGTTCAAACCGACGTTCAGTACGGTGGAACTCTTAGAGCGGCTCGGCAATCAGCTGGAGCACCAGCATGCGCTTTTGGATGAGATCCAGCTTGCGCTTTCCGGCGCCGGCGAAAATACGCCGGGCGGCTATATCTGCTCGTATCCGGTATTCCGCGGCGTCTACCGCATGATCGAGCGA
>CAZRNI010000121.1:4941-7729 GCA_964601425.1 uncultured Eubacterium sp.
TTCACAGAAGCTGGGAGACGCCATTTGCCACTCGGTCCGCAGATCCGATGCGATCTGCCGCTACGGCAAGGGACAGTACCTGACGCTTCTGATCAATACGACCCGCGAAGACTGCGGCATTGTTCAGAAACGAATCAACTACCATTTTCTGGCGGGAACACAGCGCGCGGGCGTGGAGTATTTTGTTAACAGTGTAATACTAACACCGGAAGGAACACATTTGTAATGGCAAACGACCTGTACATCGGATGTCCGAACGGCATTGTGCTGTGTGTGGACGAACTTAATCAGATGGGCTGCAGCGGCCGGTTCTACCATTCTTATCAGAAGGAGGCGGTCTCATTTGGCAGCCTCGGAGAAATGTTATTCCGGATGGAAGGATTTTTCGACAGTCTGAATTTCCCCCGACGAGGCAACACGGACCGCAACTTTATGGAACCGCATACGGCAAAAAACGGTCAGCAGAAGGAGAGAGAACGGATTATGGCAGATAAGGAAGTACTTGGACATAAGGGGCAGCAGGAGACATTTATTGTCCGTGTGCAGCACCGCCAGAACAACACCTGGCAGGGCCGGATCACATGGGCTGATAAGGACAAGACCCTGACATTCCGCTCGATCTGGGAAATGGTGCATCTCATGGAAAATGCACTGTTTGAGGGAGCTTCTCCGGATGAAATTCCGGATTTTCAGTCATGGGAAGAAAAGGGTGATCAGGAAGAATAAGCGGAGATAAGGCTGCCTGCGGGCAGTTTTTCTCAATTTATAGAGAGACGATCCTAAATCTAAAATTTTTGTTGAATAATGCCCGATCGTGTCGTAAAATATATTTTGCATAGGTGGGACTTTGCGCATTTTTGTGCCATACCATCTGAAGCAGGGAGAAATCACAGTGGTTTTGACGCTTTCTGTGATGGAAACGGATGTATAATATCTGTATGAATCTGATATTTGCGGATTTCTCTGATATCCGTCGCCGGGAGAAGATGCGGTTTTATTCCCTGCCTAATAAAAAGGAAAGAAGAAGCCACAGATCACTGAATTATGAATAAGAAAAAGAAAAGAAGCAGTACCCGGTCGACGGTTATCCTGTTTATTATCCTTCTGGCCGGGATAGCGATTCTTTTGTATCCTACGTTCTCAAACTGGTGGAACAATTTTCATCAGACCAGAGCGATCGCAGGCTACGTAGAGGCCGTAGCCAACATGGATGCAGAAGAGTATGAGCGGATGTGGAATGACGCAGTTACTTATAATCAGCAGCTGCTCTCCAAACCTAACCGCTATAATATGACAGATGAGCAGAGGGCGGAGTACGAATCTATTCTGGATGTTACCGGAACGGGCATCATGGGATATATCGAGATTCCCTCCATCGACGTCAGTCTCCCGATTTATCACGGGACAAATGAAGCAGTTTTGCAGATTGCGATCGGACACATTGAAAGTTCATCCTTCCCGGTCGGCGGCATCGGCACACACTGCGTCATTTCCGGACACCGGGGACTTCCCTCGGCCAAGCTGTTCACCGACATTGACCAGTTACAGAACGGTGACAGATTTCTGATCCAGGTACTGGACAGAACACTGACCTATGAGGTGGATCAGATCCGTATCGTTCTGCCGAGTGAACTGCAGGATCTGGAAATCGATCCGAACGAGGATTACTGCACACTCGTCACATGTACACCGTACGGTGTCAATACACACAGACTGCTCGTGCGTGGCCACCGCGTGGACAATGACAAAGAGCAGGCAAATGTCACAGCCGATGCAATTCAGTTTGAGCCGGTTATCATCGCGCCTCTGATTGCGGCACCGCTTCTGTTGATGTTGATCATCTGGCTGTTCATCTACACCAACAAGCGCGCAAAACACAAAGATGCACTGCGCGACCAGCGTGAAAAGATGCTGGATGAGGAAGAACTGCAGGAAGCAAATAAGAAGAAATAGCAATTGCGGCATGCAGCGGAACGTCGGTTGAAACGTCGGTTTCCGCAATTCGGGAAACCGGATGCTGCGGAACAACGCCTCAATACCGGAAACCGGATGCAACAGGAAGGAACCCGGAAACGCTGGAAGGTTCGTTAATGCGGGAGACCGTAGTTTCTCACAGAAGAGAGGTACGCATATGAAGCTGAAGAGAGAAAATAACAGGAGAAAAACAGGGAAGGGACGTATCGCTGCCGTACTTGTGCTGGCGGTGCTGCTTGGCGCAGCGCCGGCAATTAAGACGCAGGCGGTGGATCTGGTGACAGGACCGTTCACAGTGACGGTGAAAGGTGATACAGAGAAATTCGCTGATCTCGAAAATGCAAACGTTGTCCTTGATTTTTATCAGGTTGCAACGGCTGAGGAGCTCACTGGATACGATGCATACACATTCAAGGTCACATCGGACTTTTCGTCAATTCAGGCTGATCTGGATGCCGTTCAGAAAAAAAGTGAGGATGGCAGTCTTCAGGCAACAGATGTAGACAAGTTGACGCAGACGATTGCAAAGGTTAAGTTGGATGGCGTTAAAGAATACAGCGCAACTGCGCCGAAGCAGACGCCTGTTCCGGGCAATGGGACGCTCAATTCTGTGACAACCCTGAATAGTCCCGGGCTTTATCTGATCATTCCGCGCGGGAGCGATATCGAGGGCTACAAGCACACGATCACTAAGACAGAAGGAACAACGACAACAACGACTTTGACGACCGTTGCAAACGGCAAATCCATTCAGTATGTATTTATGCCGATGCTTGTGTCTGTTCCGAGCCGCGGCATTGCGCCGATGGGCTCC
>CAZRNI010000122.1:0-4559 GCA_964601425.1 uncultured Eubacterium sp.
CCACCGCCTGGCGCTCCACGCGCCTGAGGCGGGGGACTGATCCACTGAGTTCAAACAGGCGATTCATCTCCCGTTTGTCCATTTTCTTATGTATCTCCCGGTCTGTCAACTGGCAGATTGCAAAAAAATAGAGGGCTGAATCACCCTCTACTTCATCTCCTCAATATGTGACACATACTCCAGCGACCGCATCGCATCGATGATTTCCGTATGTGTTTTGAAATGTTTCAGTTCTTTACTGTGAATGCTGAGCGACACCGTATAAACCGAAAGACCTGAATTCAGATATGCCGGGTTGAACTCGATCTCATCAATATGCATGCCGAGTCTCCGGACCGTTGCAACGAAATCTTTCAGATCACCGGCTGTATTTAATTCCAGATGCACTTCGAAGAAGTTGGAGCGGTCTTTCAGATATCCTTCCACCCGCGGCAGCACGGAGAGACAAATCATCATGATAATTGTCACGATTACTGCTGCCGTGTAGAAACCGAGCCCGATCGACAGTCCCACAATTCCGCAGGTCCACAGGCCGGCAGACGTCGTCAGTCCTTTGATCTGGTTGCGGGAACTGAACAGAATCGTGTAGACACTGATCATAGAGGCACCGATTACCACAGCTGCAGAGATTGCCGGAATTGCCAGCCCTTTTGTTTCCATCAGCCAGGCGTCAATCATTGCCGCCGAATTGGAAGCCATGGCAATCATAATAAACGTACGCAGACCTGCCGCATGCCGCTTGCTCGACCGTTCCCAGCCGATAAATGCCGCCAGAATCACCGACAGCAGCACCCGGAACAGAATTGTCATTCCGTTTATTTCGCCTGACCAGCTTCCGATCCATCTCGTTATCATGTCCTGCCTGTATATCATAAGTGTTCTCCTTTTTCCTGATATGCAGCTTCCCTTGAAAAGAGTACTATTTACTACAAATTACCACGTATCCCGCCGGCCGCGCCGCTGTGCACCAAGTCCGCCGCGCCGCGTAATGCCGTATTGGGCGGCCAGTTGGTCTTCTGCCGCATCAAGGAATGCAGCCTCTTCCGGCGATGTTTCCGGATGTGTTTTCTTCAGTTCTTCCTGGATCCTGCCGATCCGCTCAATCAGAAGTTCCGCCTCTGTCTTTTTGCGCCCGTCTTCGGCTGTCTCTTCCGCTTCGACCAGATCCTCCAGCCTGTCAGAATAGGACCCGGACAGATACAGTGAGGCCTTGGCGCACGCCGGTCCCGCCAGCTCGTAGAGTACGCTGGATGCCAGAATAATCGTCTGCAGGGCCTCGCCTGTGGAACCGCCCAGTGTCCGCGCACCAAGCATTGCGAGGCCGATCGCCACGCCTGCCTGCGGGATCAGCGCAAGACCGAGATAGTTTCTTACGTTCGGCGGTTTCCCGACCATGGCACAGCCGGCCCATGCGCCGATGTATTTTCCTATAATACGAACAATGAAATAAATCACGCCGACAGTCAGCAGCGAGACAGAGCCGATTTCACTGGATGTATCGACCAGTGCACTTAAATTAAAGGAAACACCGGATCGTACAAAGAAAAGCAGCAGGATCGGCGGCGTGAAGTAATTCAGCTGCATAAACAGCCGCTCATCGTCCGACACATTGATGTACACCATGCCCATAGACATACAGCCGAGCAGCGGAGATACGCCGAGGATCGCACAGATACCGCAAAACGCGAACAGCATGGCAATGGATATAATCAGCCGGTTGTCCGTCGATCTCCCGTTCGGCATCATCCACTTCATGCACAGTCCGAAAAATCCGCCGAGCAGCAGTACACAGATGTTGATGAAAATCGGCCGGATGACACTGATGACGCTGAACCCCGCGCCGCTGCTTACCGCCAGTGCAACGGAAATTGCGATGCTGTACAGCACAAGTCCCACGACATCATCCAGCGCGACAACCTGCAGCAAAGTATTGACGAAATCTCCTTTTGCACCGGTCTGCCGGATTGTCATCATCGTTGATGCCGGTGCAGTAGCTGACGCAAGAGCTGCCAGCACGATGGAAAACGGCAGGCTGATCCGCAATACAAAAAATGTGACAACAAAAATAAAAACCGACGCAAGGCAAGCTTCCATCAATGTTATCACAACTACCTTTGCGCCGTTCTTTTTTAGTGTTTCGAGCCGGAAAAATTCGCCGGTGCTGAATGCAATGAATGCCAGTGCGATATCAGAGAGAAAAGACATCCCGTCTGTGATGCCCGCCGGAATCAGGTTCAGACAATATGGTCCGATCAGGATTCCTGTCACAATGTATGCTGTTACATTCGGAAGCTTCAGGCGTTTTGTAAGACGCGTCATCAGAAATCCCAGAAACAGCATGGCTGTGATCGACAGAATCACACTTGCGACCGCCCCGTTTTCCGCCATGTTTGAAAACATACGTTCAATCAGAGATTCTTTCATCAGTCAACTCCCGTATAAATGATTTATCATTCTAACAAATTAATCCTTTTTCGTAAACCCTGTTTGCCATTTCAAAACAAATTGTGATTTGTATATTATTATTCATTATAAACCGAAGTATTCTGCGTAAATTCTTTTCTCATCGATGTCACGGGAATGAAACTCAAAACCAGCAAACAATTCAGACGATTTTCCCTGCAACCTCTTTACGTTCCGAGACAATCATTGTATAATTATCACATCTAATGCAGAATTTCTCGGATTTTGCTATTTATTTTCACCAAACAGGGGGTGTTGCTTTATGCAAAATAACATGTTGGCCATGATTCTTGCAGGCGGACGCGGCAGCAGACTGAAAGATTTGACCACAAGGGTCGCAAAACCGGCAGTTCATTATGGCGGAAAATACCGTATCATTGACTTCCCGCTCAGCAACTGTGCTAACAGCGGCATTGATGTCGTCGGTGTTCTGACCCAGTACGAATCCGTTTTACTGAACAGCTACGTAGCAGCAGGCAGACGCTGGGGACTGGATTCCCGTGACAGCGGCGTTTATGTACTGCCGCCCCGTGAGAAAGCCGACGCAGATCTGGATGTTTACCGCGGCACAGCGGATGCAATCTCCCAGAATATCGACTTTATCGATACCTATGATCCGGAATATCTTCTGATTCTTTCCGGCGACCATATTTATAAGATGGATTACTCCGAAATGCTGAACTTCCACAAGCAGCGCAATGCGGATGCGACCATTGCTGTCATCCCGGTTCCGCTTGAGGAGGCAAGCCGGTTTGGCATCATGAACGCAGATGCAGAGGGCATGATTCTCGAGTTCGAAGAAAAGCCCGAGAAACCGAAGAGCAACCTCGCTTCTATGGGAATCTATATTTTCAACTGGAAGCTTCTGCGCAAGATGCTGACAGACGATATGGTTAATCCGAATTCCAGCCATGACTTCGGCAAGGATATCATCCCGACCATGCTGGCAGATGACAAACGACTCTTCGCTTACAAGTTCCAGGGCTACTGGAAGGATGTCGGAACGATCGACTCCCTCTGGGAGGCAAATATGGATCTGCTAGATGAGGGCAATGCCCTGAATCTGCGTGACAGTTCCTGGACGATCTACACCGAAGATATCGGCGCACTGCCGCAGTATCTCGGACCGAATTCTGAAATTGACCGGGCTTACATCACGGAAGCCTGCAAGGTCGACGGTCTTGTCCGCAACTCCGTCCTGTTTTCCGGCGCGGAAGTCGCAACCGGCGCAAAAGTCATCGACTCCGTTCTGATGCCGAATGTAAAGGTCGAGGAAGGTGCAGTCGTTACACGCGCCCTGGTGGCAGGCGACGTCGTTGTTGAAGCAGGTACAACAGTCGGGTCCGCAAAAAGCAAAAATATCACGCTGGTCGCAGCTGATGTGAAGGAGGAGGAATAATCATGGCAAAAGCATTTGGCATTATTAATTCGTCTGCTCTCCATATTAACATTGAAGGAATGCAGAAATACCGCCCGATCGGCGCATTTCCATTTACCGGAAAATACCGCGTCATCGACTTTCCTCTTTCCAACATGAGCAACAGCGATATTGACCGTATTCTGGTCTATGTCCGCGAGAACCCGCGCTCTCTGACAGAGCATATCCGGACAGCCGGCAACTATAACATCAACTCCAAGCGCGGCCATATACAGGTGCTGTTTGCAGAGTCCAACTCTGCAAGTGATATCTATAACACAGATATTTCCGTATTCATGGAAAACCTCTCCATCATTGAGCGCATGAGTTTCCCGTATGTCGTCAGCGCACCGAACTACATGGTATTTACACAGGATTTCGATGCACTGCTGCAGCAGCACGTAGAGTCAGGCGCAGATATCACCCTCCTGTACCACAGAACCAACGAGGCAAAGGATCGTTTCCTGCTGAGTGATTACCTTAAACTGAACCGCCAGAAGGGTGTCGAAGGAATCGAGCGAAACCGCGGTACCGCAAAAGACCGCGACATCTTCATGGACACCTATGTAATGAGCCGTCAGCTGTTTATTGATCTGGTTCATAAGGCAGTGGATTACTCCTCCATCTGCAACCTGTGCCAGATCGTCGCAATGTCCTGCCGCGATCTTGATATCCGCGG
>CAZRNI010000122.1:4569-7727 GCA_964601425.1 uncultured Eubacterium sp.
TCCGCGGCGTCGCACACCGCGGTTACTTCGCAGCACTGACCGATTTCAAGATCTATTTCGACGCAAACCTTGAACTGCTTGATCCGGCAGTACAGAGCCAGCTGTTCTCAGAGCAGTGGCCGGTCTACACCGATACTTCGGATTTCTGCCCGACCCACTACTTCAGCGGTGCAAGCGCAAAGAACTCCATCATCGCAAACGGCTGTGTCATCAAGGGTAAAGTTGAAAATTCCATCATCGGCCGAGGCGTTGTGATCGACGAAGGCGTTGAAATCAAAAACAGCCTGATTCAGGCGCACGCACACATCGGCACGGGAATCAAGCTGGAATCTCAGGTCATCGACAAATGGGCCGAGGTACTCCATGTCGATGAAATCATCGGAACCCCGGAGAATCCGGGATACGTAAAACGTGAAGATATCATCTGATAGATTATTTCTTTCATCTGTATCCTGAAGCAATAAGAATTGGGCTGCTTCATGAAGCATTGATATGCATCATGCGGCAGCCCGCTCTTTTTTCAGTCTTTATATTGTAAATCGCGATCCGCTGAAGGCTCATTCTCAGCGGACAGGAGCACCCATTCCCTTCAGTTCTTTTTTCCGCTCATACATCAGTGCATCCGCCCGATCAAACACTTCCTGAATTTGACGGTCATGCTCCGGCCGGTATTCCGACATTCCCGCTGACACAATCACCTGACCGCTTCTGAAATTTTGCATAACCCGCTCATTTAGTTCCTTCAAAATTCTTTCCCTGTTGCCGTAATCTCTGCCCGTAAGAAGTGCGACAAATTCATCGCCTCCGACACGGAACACCGGACTGTGATGATAGAGCTCGCAGATCAGACTGCTGGCGCTTTTTATATAATCATCGCCGGCCTTGTGCCCCAGCGTATCGTTAATCTGCTTCAGTCCGTTCACATCACATACAACGACAGCAAAGGGTTCCATTTCTCCTGCACGAATCATATCATTCAATATATCTTCCCGCTCTGCATATGCAAGCTTGCTCTTTACACCCGTCAGTGGATCTCTTCCCGCTTTTTCCTTAACTGCAGACAGACGCTCTTCGCTTTCTTCTGCGCGTCTTGTGATCAGCGAAATATTCGTAATCAGGACTACAAGGGAAGTCCCGAATAAGCCAAGCACGACAGCGATGCTGCGGGCATTTGCCCGCCGGATCATAGCAAGTTCATCCACAAGGACATAATTGCCATCCAGCACAATCCCTGCTTCTTTGTAATATCCCTGAATATGATCAAGCGCCGTTTCTGTCGCATGTAATGTATTCTGGCTCAGCCATACCAGCGACACAAACAGCACGAGAGAAAGCAGGCCGATCCAGACAATGACTGAATTGCCGAAGTGCCGCGCTTTGTCCTGTTTCAGAATCCGGTGAAAATATACAAATCCTAAAATTGCCCACACAACAAACAGAATAAACGATTCCGGCGCCATTGTACTGTCAGTAAACAGATTCGGAAGCAGCAGATAGACCAGCAGACCCAGCATGATGAAGAATCCTGCGGCTCCTGTGACTTTTTCCACTTTATCACTGCGAAAAGAAGCCATCTTCCATGCAGATGCACTGACCAGAATATAAATGATGCTCGCCCCGATCGATGTGACATCGACGATCCATCCGATGGCGGTCCGTCCGAGAAACGGAATCACAAGCGAGATCCCTGCAATCAGCATCACTGCCTTTGCCGGAACGCCCTGCTGATTTAACTCTGCAAACCGCTCTGGAAGCACCTTATCCTTTCCAAGTGCGTAAAACAGCCGGCTGAGTGCCAGCGTATTGCCGATCAGACTTGTAATAACAAGAGCCAGCAGCGCCAGCATCAGAACGATGACACCTGCCTGTCCCATATAATGATGTGCCGCATAAAATGCCGGAAGTCCCTCCAGCCCGGAAAGCCCTCCGATGTTTCTGATATAGTCCAGCCACCCGGAAAACTGAGGCGGATACGCTGTAACCGACAGCAAAATAATAAAAATATATAGCAGCGTTGTCGTAATGACACTGACCGACAGAATCCGAAAGCTCTTTTTCTTTTGAAATGTAAACTCTTCTGTCAGATGCGAAATGTTTTCAAATCCGATAAAAGCCCACGGTGAAATACTTGCACTGATAAGAATCTGAGAAAACGCACTCTGATCCGGAAGATACAGTGTTGTAAAAGGCTGATTTTTGCACAGCATTGCAGCCACGAAGCAAACTGTTATTGCAGCCGTAAAAAGGATTACCAGCCCTGTCAGAATGAAGGCAGCACCCCGTTTGAAGCGAATCAGCAGGCCTGCTACAAGCAGGATCGCTGCAACAGAAAGCAGCGCCTCCCCCAGCCAGATCTCATATCCGAAAACCCTGTATCTAAGTCCGAACTGAAAGAAATCCCCCAGAAAGTAGCGGGCAAATAATGGAAGCGATGTCGCATTTGCCCAAAAAATAGCCAGATATGAAAGCGCAAGGAACCAGGCCGTCAGAAAGCCATGATCGTACCCGAAGCTTTCCCGCGCAAACGCATACGCACCGCCCGCCTCCGGCACCGCATTCATCAAATAATGATAATTCCGGCTGATAATCAACATCAGAAGCGCACCGGCAGTCAAACCGAGAACACTGCCCATCGGACCTGCCTGAGAGAGATACGTTGTGCTGGTGATGACCAGCGAACCCCATCCGATGCTGGTACCAAGCGAAAGTGCCCATGCGCCGGTCTGTGATATATATGGACTTAAGGATGCCGTCCTGTTGTTCCGGCTGTTTTGCGGCATATACTTTCTCCTCTCTTCTATCAATCGCGCTCTCCGGTCGCGGGAGACAAAGAACCGACCCCTGCTTCCTTCTCTACAGTATATCACATTTCCCTTATATACCGCAGGATTTCCTGTGTTTTTGCTTATTTCGCTTGTTCAATATAATACAAAAGCGGGCAGCCGTGCGTTTCTTTACAGAACCACACGGCTGCCTGTTGTTCGCGGCATTTCTGCCGGACTTGTTTATGTTATTTCTATATTACTTCACAAGCGCGATATTCTTGAGAACCGGTGCCAGTGTGTTAGCAACAGTAGACATTAGCTTGATGAAGATATCGAGCGCGACACCGACAACGTCCTTACGGGTATCACCGATTGTATCACCGGTAACAGCTG
>CAZRNI010000123.1:0-7696 GCA_964601425.1 uncultured Eubacterium sp.
GGACTGTTTTCATAACAACTATTTCAGGAGGCAGACATGAAATTTTATTACCCCGTAATCGTAAAACAGGAAAATGACGGCAGATACCATGCAGTATTCCCGGATCTCACCATGTGTGAAGCCTATGGCGATACCATGGACGACTGCCTTGGCGCCGCAACAGAGGCAGCATACGACTGGATTGAACTTGAACTGCAGGAAGATGAACCCGAACTTCCTTCTGTCACAGACCATGAAGATATGCATCTTGCAGACGGCGAAGAAGTCCGAATGATCCTGGTTAATATGAGGCTCATGCCCGGTTTCGATGAGTAATTTTTTAATGCTTTCTGCCGGGGATCATATTTACCGGTATAACAGCGCGTTGCAGATGCATGCCGCGATGTTGCTGCCGCCCTTATTGCCGCGGGACACGATGTACGGCACATCCCGCTCCATCAGCATTTCTTTTGATTTTACGACGTTGACAAATCCGACCGGCACACCGATGACAAGGGCCGGGCGGATTTCGCCGGCGTCAATCAGTTCACAGAGCCGCATCAGTGCTGTCGGCGCATTTCCAATGGCAAAAATCAGCTGTTGTTCAAGTCTGGCCGCATGCTCCATGGAGACGACCGCACGGGTCGTACCGCGTTCTGAAGCCTCGCGGATAACATCCTCGTCTGAGATAAAGCAGTGCACTTCCCCGCCATACTGTGCGAGCATTCGCTTGTTGATGCCTGACATGGCCATCGTGGTGTCTGTCACAATATGCGCGCCATTCTGCAGCGCACGGATTGCCGCATCGTCCGCGCCGTCACTGACAGTTAAAATATCTGCATAGTCAAAATCCGCGCTTGTATGAATACAGCGCATAACAATGTCCTCTGTTTTCGGATCCAGATGAAGCTTCCGCTCCTCGAGTTCTCTGCGAATGATTGCAAAGCTTTCCTGTTCAATTGCTCCGGGCTGATGACGCATAACTTAAATCCCCTCTTCTAAAATCTGATAAATCCGCTTCATATCGAGTGATCCGCGGAGCGTGTCCGCAAGCAGGTCGTACTGTGTTTCTTTAAATGCGGCATAGTCTCCCTCCGGCAGATCTTCTATAACATATCCCTTGCGTGCAGCCAGAGCCCTGACCACTGCTGCAGCCAGACCGGATGCATCAAATATCCCGTGCACATAGGTACCGTAAATCTGATGATTCTGCAAAAACGGCTGTTCGAGTTTTTCTGCGATGCCGTTTTTCACAACAGAGCTGACACCCATATGAATCTCATATCCGGAGAATGCTTTTCCGGATAATCCCTGCAATACGCCTGAAAATGCCGGCAGCACACCGGTAATCTTTGTCTGATGTTTTTCTGTCTCATAAATGGTATCATGCGGCAGAAGTCCCAGTCCCTGTGTTGTCCCCTGACGCTCTGCACCGAGCGGATCGGAAATGGTGCGCCCCAGCATCTGGAATCCGCCGCAAATGCCGAATATGACAGTTCCTTCCGCTGCCTTCTGCAGTATAAGATCCGCCAGACCAGAATCCTTAAGCCATGTAAGGTCACCGATCGTATCCTTGCTGCCCGGCAGAATGATCATGTCAGGCGTCCCAAGTTCTGAAGCACTTCTGACATATCTGACGGACGTATCCGGCAGCATATCAAAGACGCTGAAATCGGAAAAATTCGAGATCCGCGGCAGACGGATGACTGCAAGATCTACAATTCCCGTAGTGCTCCGGTTGCCAAACCGGTCTGTCAGACTGTCCTCATCATCTATCTTAAGCGGCATCATCGGAACGGTTCCGACCACCGGAATCCCTGTTTTAGATTCCAGCATCTCCGGTCCCGGTGACAGCAGGGAGACATCTCCCCGGAATTTATTAATAATATAGCCGCGGATCCGCTTCTGTTCTTCCGCTGTCAGCAGCGCGGTAGTCCCGTACAGCTGCGCAAACACGCCGCCTCTGTCTATATCTCCAACCAGAAGCACCGGCGCTTCCGCCAGCTTGGCCATGTCCATATTCACAAAATGATCCGCATCCTTCAGATTGATTTCTGCAGGACTCCCGGCACCTTCAATAACAATAACATCAAATTCCTCTGCAAGCGTCCGATAGGCCGACATTACATTCGGAATCAGCTCTTTCTTATAAGAAAAATAATCTCTTGCGCTGTAATTTCCGATGCTTTTCCCGTTCACAATCACCTGCGAGCCGGTATCATTTGTCGGTTTCAGAAGAATGGGATTCATCTCGGCGCGCGGACGGATGCCTGCGGCCTCTGCCTGCATCACCTGGGCACGTCCCATTTCAAGGCCCTCATCCGTCACATAAGAATTCAGTGCCATGTTCTGTGCTTTAAAAGGGGCACATTTATAGCCATCCTGATGAAAAATCCGGCATAATCCGGCAGCCACCAGACTTTTCCCTACATTCGACATCGTCCCCTGTATCATAATTGCCTTTGCCATAGTTATTTCTCCAGACGTCTCAGGATTTCAAGCAATTCTATATTATCTGTATGCTGCCGCACGGCGATCCGGAAGAATCCCCGTGTGAGTCCGCGGTAATTGGAACAATCCCGGATCAGAATTCCTTCCCCGCGCAGTTTTTCACACAAATTCTCCGGCCCTTTGAATAACAGATAGTTACTTTCACTTTCATATACCCGGCAGCCGATTGCGCGAAGGCCTTCTGTCAGAAAGGCTCTTTCTTCACGGATCAGTTCACGTGCATTTTGAATGTGTTCGGTCTCGTTCAGCGCGGCGATTCCCGCGGCCGATGCCGGAATAGAAATATTCCAGGGCTGCAGAAGACGCCGCATTTTGTTCCGCATCGCTTCATCTGAAGTTATGCCGTATCCGAGACGCAGCCCGGGCATGGCAAATGATTTCGTAAAGCTTCGCAGGACAAACAGATTCGGAAAAGACAGCAGCAGCTCCGCATCCGCCGCATATTCCGGATGATCCGAAAGCATGATAAAACACTCATCCAGCATAACGCGGATTCCTTCTGCGCGGCATAATGCAAGAATTTCATATAATAGTTTCGGCCGGATCATTCCGCCATTCGGATTGTTTGGCGAACAGAGTATCAGAAGATCCGCCCCGGATTCCGTCAGTCTGTCGAGAATGGTTTCCTGCAGGAGAAACTGCTCGTTTTCGTCTAACTGCAGCGAAAGAATCTCACACGCCTGCATTTCCGGGATGCGCCGGTACTCCGAAAAAGACGGTTCCGGAAGTAAGATTCTCCGGGGCGCAGCAGCCGTCAGATAAGCATCTATGATTTCTGCCGCGCCGTTTCCAAAAAGAAACTGCTCCGCCGGGATCTGCAGAACGCCGGAAAGCGCATCCCGTAATGCACGCTGTTCCGGATCCGGATAATTACAGATCTGACGCATACTGTCTTTTGCCGCCTGCAAAACGGCCTCCGGCGTACCGGCAGGATTCAGATTGACAGAAAAATCAAGGCGGACGCTGCTTTGATAAACGTCTCCGCCGTGCAGGTAATTTGTATCAGTATTCATCCAATTGTTTTCCAGTCGTAATGTAAAATTAAAAACGTATCGCTATCTGTGAAGAATTAATAATACAATCAAAATCCGAAGGACAGCAAATAAAACCAGTGCCGCGACAGACGCGCGCTGCATCAGCCGGTTTGCGCGCAGTATATCTGCCGCCTCAGCCGGACGATCCGGATCCCCGAGCGTCGCCTTATGGTGAATTGATCCGAAATAACTGGAATCTCCGCCCAGTGCAATTCCGAGTGCGCCTGCCATTGCAGATTCAGGCTGTGCAGAATTCGGACTCGGATGTTTTTTTCTGTCACGCCGGAAAATCCGCCAGGCATTGGATCTACTGAAGTCTTTTCCGTAAGCCGTCAAAATCATTAACACCGCTGTCAGACGGGCCGGAATCAGATTAAACAGATCGTCCAGCCGTGCCGCAAATGTTCCGAACCACTGATACCGGTCATTTTTATATCCGATCATAGAATCCATTGTATTGATCGACTTATAAATAAATCCGCCGACCGCACCGCCAATCATCATATAGAGCATCGGGGCGATGACCCCGTCAGAAGCATTTTCCGCCACTGTTTCCACCGCCGCGCGGATAATTGCCTGTTCATCCAGAAAGTCCGTATCGCGTCCGACAATTCTGCCGAGGGATTCCCTTGCATCCTCAATTTCTTCCCGTTTCAGATCATGATACACGCGCATGCTTTCCACCTGCAGCGATCTGCAGGCAAGCAGCTGCCAGCACCAGAATATCTCCAGCACAAAACCGATCGCGAAATGAATGCGGAAACAGAAAAACAGCACAACAAACGGGACACCGCCTGAAAGCGCAATCACAAGAATTGCCAGTACTGTTCCGGCAGCACGCTCTCCCTTTTTTGTCTTTGGAAAGATCCTTCGCAGGATGCGTTCCAGAAGACTGATCAGATTGCCGATCAGCCGGATGGGATGATAAAGCCATCTCGGATCTCCAAACAAAAGATCCAGACAAAATGCGGCAGCAACTGCCAGAATAATGAGTAATGCTTTCACTTAAGGATTCCTCCTGTGATACCTTTGCGCTGCTGCAAGAAATGCCGTTACCAGTTTCGGGTTGGCCGGAAAATACAGATGTGGAAATCCGGCATACATTGTCTCAGTACTGTGAATACAATTCCACTGCCGTTTCCCGGATGGCTTCACGGCCAGAAAATCACGCCCGGGATTCTCTGAATCAAAATGGTGGAACTCATGTGCCCTGACTGTTCCGATCTCTTCTCCAAAAAAAGTTCCGTCCTGTAAGGTAATATACCCGAATCTGGTCAGGCGGTGGTTGTAGTACGCTGCCGCAGGAATAACATCGCACATAGGCCACGGCGTTCCCGCAAGATCCTCCAGTGTCCTGTGCAGATAAAGGAAACCGCCGCACTCGGCCAACAGCGGCATACCGCTGCCGGCAGCATCTGCGATGGCCATACGCATACTCTTATTTGCTGACAGCTCTTCTGCTTTCAATTCAGGATACCCGCCGACAAGTAATAAGGCATCGAGATCATCCGGAAGAAAATCGTCATGAACAGGAGAAAACCAGATCAGCTCAGCACCTGCTTTTTCCAGCATCCGCAGGTTTTCCTGATAAAAAAAGCAAAATGCTTCGTCCTTTGCGACACCGATCCGCACGCGGAATCCGTCCTGACAATTCGTTTCTGTTGTCTTCCGCGCCGGATCGTCCTCGTGCAGCTCTTCTGCCTGGCCTGCGATAACCGTCAATTCCTCCATGGAAACTGTATCCTGCAGACAATCTGCAAGCCTGTCCAGCTGTCCGGCAAGATCTTCGATCTCTTCCGGCATCATCAATCCCAGATGCCGGCTGTCCAGCTGCACATCCGGCAGCTCCGGCAGATAGCCGATCACCTGTACGGGAAGCGACGATTCAATCATTCTTTTCATGGACGGATATACGCCTTTGGAAACCCGGTTCAGAATAATTCCTTTTATCATCTCTCCGCCCGGATAAGAAATCATCCCCCGGATCAGCGGGAGGATGCTGGTGCTGACGCCGCGTCCGTTCATCACAAGAATTACCGGCGTATCCGTCTGAACCGCAAGATCTGCACTGCTGGCTTTTGTGTCGCCGAATCCGATTCCGTCAAAATATCCCATAACACCCTCTGTCAGGGTAATATCCGCATCCCGCATCCCATCCAGCATCATTCTGCGGATCATATCCGGTTCAGCCATAAATGCGTCCAGATTTCCGGCGGGGCGTCCCGTAATATATGCGTGAAACATCGGATCGATAAAATCCGGACCGCATTTAAAGGACTGCACCTGCAAGCCACCGCGTTTCAGGAGATGCATGAGTCCGCATGTAATTAATGTTTTGCCGCTCCCGCTCGAAGGCGCGGCAATCATAAAACGTGCCTGTGACATATTGAAATATCTCCCCGACAAACCCCGATTTAACGATACAGCGATATCAGAAAGATCGGATTCTGTCCCATCATCATATGTGTCGTTCCGACTGCCTTTGAGCGGGCAACTGATACCTGAACAATTTCGTGTTTTACATTTTCATACGCCTTAAGTGCCTCCAGAACAGCGGAAACAGTCTCAAGCGTAATTGCAGTGATAACAATGCGGACATGCGGGTTTTTATTATAGAGGAGCGAGATAAGCTCCCGGATGGTTCCTTTGCTGCCGCCGATCAGCGCTGCATCCGGAGCCGGCAGCTCACTAAGCGCTTCCGGTGCATGTCCTTCCACAATCTCCAGATTATCGGCAGCGAACCGCTTCGCATTCTGCCGGATCAGCGCGATACCTTCCGGATTTTGCTCAACTGCATAGACAGTGCCCTCCGGTACCATACGTGCAGCCTCAATGGAAATCGAACCGGTTCCCGCGCCGATGTCATATACCGTATCTGCTGCACACAGGCGCAGTTTTGAAACAGCCAATGTCCGTACCTCTTCTTTGGTCATCGGAACATTTCCGCGTACAAATGATTCATCGCCGATCCCCGGTACGGTCCGGGTGTCCGGATTCTTATTTTCAATCAGCATAACAGCAATGGGATGGTTTTCATAGCTGTGAAATAATTCCGGCGAACCCGATGAGATCTTCTCATGGTCAGTCCCGATCTGTTCTCCGACCGTAACGCTGCAGTCTTCAAACCCATAGTCCGTAAGATTCCTGCAAATGTTCCGGACATCATCTGCTTTCCCGAGCAGGCAGAACACATGCCTGTTTTTTTGCACCTGGCTGATAACATTTGCGCTGCGCCCGTGGATGCTGATGATTTTTGCCTGATTCCACTGCACTCCGGTGCGTGCCGCGAAAGCTGATACCGATGAGATACCCGGATAACAGATGACGCTGCCTGCCCGTATCTCATCTGAAAATGCTGCGGCCCCGCTGAAAAAGCCGGTATCACCGGAAAAGAGAATGGAAACCTGCATGTGCACACAGTCTTTCTGCAGTATTTCACGAATCACAGAAGCACGATATTCATAAAGATATTCTTGGTCTTTCGGCTTCATACCGGCAGTCCCGGATGATTTGCAGATCTCTTCAACAATCCGCTTTGCGCCAATAATAAGATCTGAATCACGTAAAAATGCGGCCGCCGCCTCTGTCAGATCTCCGCCGACGCCGGTTCCGATCAGCGCAATTCTGTGGGCGGACAGATGGAGATCTTCTCTGATTATCTGTCCTGTCTCAGAATTCGTTTCGCCTTTTTGTCCGCTGATCTCTCGCAGGCACGCTGCAACCGTGATACCTTCCTCTTCCTTCGGACGTCCAATTACAAGCACTTTGCAGTTACAGGCAAAGGCCGCCTCAAGCTTTTCCATAAAACCGCCGGCCGCCCCTGTTTCCTTGGTGACCATCCACGCTGCACTGACGTGCCGCAGGCATGCCTCATTCATTTCTCTGGAAAATGGTCCCTGCATGCAGAGCAGGTGCTCTCCTTCGAGTCCGGCTTCCGCAGCAAGCTGCATGGAGGCCGGTATGGACAGGATCCTGGCATAAATACGGTCAGAAAACCCGGGAAGTGCGGCAAAATCATTCAGATTTTTGCTGCCTGTTGTCAAAAAAACAGACCCTGTCGTTTCTTCCAGAAATGCAACTGCATCTGCTAAAGACGGAACAAAGTGAAAATCCATAAGATCCCACCAGCATTCCATAACCAGCTCCCGAATCACACGCCGGTACACAATAAC
>CAZRNI010000124.1:0-7611 GCA_964601425.1 uncultured Eubacterium sp.
CGCCTACGAGATCCAGCATGAGCGTGACGGTTATTATTACTTCATCCAGTTTGACGCTGAGCCTACCGACCCGGCAGAGATCGAAAGTCATGTCCGTATTATGGATCATGTACTTCGTTTCCTGATCGTCCGCCAGGATGAGGATGAGGCAGCTGCAGCTGAGGAAGCAGCAGAAGCACCGGCAGAAGCTGAAGAAACAGAAAAGGAGGAAGCATAATGGCTTACAATAATGATCGTGAGGATTTTCGCTCCAGAAGAAGAACACCGAGAAGAAGACGAAAAGTCTGTGTATTCTGCGGAAAAGATAACTGCATCAGCTACAAAGATGCAGCGAAGCTGAGAAGATATATCTCTGAAAGAGGTAAAATCCTTCCGCGTCGTGTGACCGGTAACTGCGCAAAGCATCAGCGTGCGATCACGGTTGCTGTTAAGCGTGCACGTCATATGGCAATTCTTCCGTACGAAGAGGATTAATTCATCAGAACCTGTCCGCCGCACCATCCGGTGCGGCGGTTTTGTTTGCCATGCAGATACCTCTGTGATAGAATAACTCTGTATAGGCTTATGATAAGAGAGCACCGTTTTTCCGGGTGCACTCTGACGGGGAGAGTTTCATGGCTAAGGGGAAACGGAATACTGTGCGGAAAAAACGCAGAACGTCCGGGTATTATGATTATAATCTGCTGGCAGTTGTTATCATCCTGATCTGTTTTGGTCTGGTTATGCTCTACAGTGCCAGCTCTTATGAAGCGTCAACCGCTACATCCATCGGGGATGATATGTTTTATTTTAAGCGGCAGGCGGTTTTTTCTGTGCTTGCGATTATTATTGCACTGATTACTGCGCGCCTGGATTATCATTTCTATGTTCGCTTGTCACCATATTTATATGTACTGGCGCTGATTCTTATGGCGATGGTCCGTTTTACTCCGTTCGGCATCAATGTGAACGGGGCGCGCCGTTGGCTGAATATCGCCGGCATACAGTTTCAGCCGTCGGAGGTGGCAAAGATTGCCGTAATCCTGTTTATGTCTTACACGATTGTCAAAATGGGCAGGTCGGTCGGTTCAATGCGTGCCGTCGGTGTGCTGATGATGTTTGGCGGCATTCAGGGGTTTGGCGCATATTTTCTGACGGACAACCTTAGTACAGGTATTATCATCTTTGGAATTTCTGTTCTGATGATTTTTCTGGCACATCCGCGGACAGCCCCGTTTGTTTTGCTGGCAGGGGCGGGAGCAGGCGGCGTTGCCTATCTTGTCCATGTGCTTGTAACGCGTTACCAGACCAGCGGAAGATTCCGTCTGCAGCGTATTCTGGTGTGGCGCGACCCGGAGGGACACCTTTCAACAGGCGGCTATCAGGTCATGCAGGGTCTTTATGCAATCGGCAGCGGGGGCTTTTTCGGAAAAGGGCTCGGAAACAGCACCCAAAAACTTTCTACCATTCCGGAAGCACAGAACGACATGATTTTCTCTATTATTTGTGAGGAGCTTGGGCTGTTCGGAGCGATTCTGCTGCTGATTCTGTTTGGATATCTGCTCTACAGGCTGTTTGTGATTGCGCAAAATGCACCGGATCTTTACGGAACACTGGCGGCCAGCGGTGTATTTATTCATATTTCGCTGCAGGTCATATTAAATATCTGTGTCGTTTTAAATATTATTCCGACAACAGGCGTTACGTTGCCGTTTGTAAGTTATGGAGGCACGTCGGTTCTCTTCCTGATGCTCGAGATCGGCGTAGCACTCAGTGTAGCCAGAAAAATTGAGGTATCTGAGGAGGGAGTAACTGAATGAGCATACGTTATTTAAAGGAGATTCTGACAGGAAGCCGCAATATTGTCTGTCTTCAGGGACGTGCTTCATGGGCAAAGCAGGGCAGTGATTTTTACCGGAAGGATTTCATCTATGACATTGAGCAGAAGTATGGTTATTCTCCGGATGAGATTTTCTCGACGACCTTTTATCATAACCGGCCGGCCGAATTTTTTGAGTTCTATCGCGAGGAGATGCTGAAAAAGCGGGGAGAACCGGGACCGGTGAATTATATACTGAAGCGGATGGAGGATGACGGAAGACTGTCTGCAATTGTCACGCGCGGGTATTTTAATGCTTCCGGGCGCGCCGGGTGCAGAAATGTAATTCATCTTCACGGAGAAGTGGACCGTAATGCCTGCCCGCGATGCGGGAAGGTGTTTTCGGCAGATTACATTCTTGCGCATAAACCGCTTCCGAAATGTGACGCATGCGGAACGCTGATTCATCCGGGTGTTGTTCTTGCAGGCGAACTGCTGGACTCAGCAGTAATGACACGTGCTGCAGAGGTGATTTCCTGTGCAGATGTTCTGCTTGTAGTAGGATGTAATCTGAGTTCGAGACTCGGATCGATGGCCCGCTATTTCAACGGGGATAAGATTGCGCTCGTTAATACGGAAGAGCATTATACGGACCGGAAGGCCGACTGCGTGTGCATCGGAGAATCTATTGAAGAGATCCTTCAGGCTGCATACCCGGTTCAGAATATATAATTATGACAGAAAGAGAGAACAACCAGAATATGAAGATTAAAACCAGATTTGCGCCAAGTCCGACAGGCCGCATGCATGTCGGAAATCTGCGCACGGCATTGTATTCCTATTTGATTGCAAAGCATGCCGGAGGCACATTTATGCTCCGGATTGAAGATACTGATCAGGAGCGCTTTATGGAAGAAGCACTCGATATCATCGACCGTACAATGGAACTGACAGGTCTGATTCCGGACGAGGGTCCGCGAAAGGACGGCGGCGTCGGTCCTTATGTGCAGAGTGAACGGTGCGCGGCAGGCATCTATCTGAAATATGCGAAGCAGCTCGTAGAACAGGGAGATGCTTACTATTGTTTTTGTACGAAGGAACGGCTTGATTCGCTGAAACGTATAGTTGCGGGAAAAGAGATCTCGGCATATGACAAGCACTGTCTGCATCTCTCAAAAGCGGAGGTGGAAGCAAATCTGGCAGCGGGAAAACCATATGTGATCCGTTTCAATATGCCGCTGACAGGAGAAACATCCTTCCAGGATGAAATTTACGGAACGATAACTGCCCCCAATGAAGAACTGGATGATCTGATTCTCATCAAGTCAGACGGATTTCCGACCTATAATTTTGCAAATGTTGTTGACGATCATCTGATGGGGATTACGCACGTTGTGCGGGGAAATGAATATTTATCCTCCACACCGAAATACAACCGGATTTATGAAGCATTTGGGTGGGAAATACCGACCTATGTGCACTGTCCGCTGATTACCAACGAAAACGGTGAAAAGCTTTCTAAGCGGTCCGGGCATTCTTCTTTTGAAGATCTTCTGGAACAGGGATTCCTTAAGGAAGCAATTGTTAACTATGTTGCGCTGCTTGGCTGGAGCCCGGCGGGTGAGCAGGAGATCTTCAGTCTCCGGGAACTGATCGATGCATTTGATTTCCGACGGATCAATAAATCACCGGCTGTTTTTGATATGACGAAACTTCGCTGGATGAATGGCGAATACATCAAAAAAATGGATCCGGAAGACTTTTATCAGGCGGCCCTTCCGTATCTTGATGCATCTCTTCCGCAGCAGTGCGACCGCAGAAAAGTTGCTGAGATGGTACAGACAAGGATTCAGACATTTCCGGATATTGCGGAACAGATTGATTTCTTCGCGGAACTTCCGGATTATAATCCGGACATGTATACACATAAGAAGTCTAAAAGCACTGCTGAATCATCTCTGCAGGTGCTCAAAGAGACCCTTCCGCTTCTGGAGGCTTCAGAGGGATTTGACAACGATACTCTGTTTACAGTTCTGAAGGCATATGCGGATGAAAAAGGACTGAAGGTCAATACCGTTATGTGGCCGCTTCGCACGGCTGTCTCCGGCAAGGCTGCAACACCGGCCGGCGCGACCGGTATCATGGAAGTTCTCGGTAAGAATGAAACAATCCGGCGGATCCGTGATGGAATCGCACGTCTTGATGCAGCTGAATAAAGAACAGAACCGCGCGGCAGACCACAGAGACGGCCCGATGATGGTTCTGGCCGGTCCGGGAACCGGAAAAACGGCAGTCATTACAGAGCGGACCTGCCGGCTGATTCAGAATGCAGGGATAAAGCCGGAACACATTCTGGTGGTGACATTCACACGGGCTGCTGCGGCTGAAATGCGTGCCCGCATCCGTGAACGGCTGAAAGAAAAAGCAGAGGGAATGTCAATTGGAACGTTCCATGGAATCTTCTATGGAATTTTACGGAATGAATGCAGCCTTTCTGCAGACAGTATTATCAGCGGAAAGCAGAGGATGCAGCTTCTTTCTGAGATAGTGTCCCATGCTGTCCGTGAGACGGAGCAGGAAGCTGAACTTCCGGAACTGACCGGAAGAGAAATCAGCTATATAAAGGGGAACGGTACACAGCTTGCGCATTTCTATTCCTCTGTTCTCCCGGCAGAAGCATTTCGAAGGATTTACAGAGAATATCAGGCATGGCTGACAGAAAACAGAAAAATGGATTTTGACGATATCATTCTGAAATGCCGGGGACTGCTGCTGCACAATGATGCGGCGAGAATTCGCTGGCAGTCCAGATTCAGGTATATTCTGATTGATGAATTTCAGGATATTTCGCCTATGCAGTATGAGATTATCCGCATGCTGGCTGCACCGGAAAACAATCTTTTCATTGTAGGAGATGATGATCAGTCAATTTACAGGTTCCGCGGAGCAAACCCGGAGATCATGCTGGGATTTCACAAACAGTATCCAAATGCTGAGCAGGTGACGCTGGATGTGAATTATCGCTGTACAGGTGCAATTTTAAATCTTTCACAGAAGATGATTGCGCGCAATAAGCGAAGATTCCGCAAAAAATTAAAGTCTGCGCGGGAAGACGGGACGCCTGTATCACTGCACAGCTTTGCCAACCCGCAGGAAGAGGCAGAATGGATTGTCCGTCAGATCCGGAATCATATCAGCAGCGGAATCCGTTCGGAGGAAATTGCGGTCCTGTTCAGGACCAATGCCGGATGCCGGACACTGGTTGAGCAGATGATTACACAGCAGATCCCGTTTCATACAGCAGATTCCGTTCCGTGCATTTTTGACCACTGGATCGTAAAACATCTTCTGGCATATATGGATCTGGGAGCGGGGAGCAGAAAGCGAAGCGATTTTCTTGTGATATGTAATCGGCCGAACCGCTACTTTTCGCGCAGTGCCTTTTCAAAGGAGACCGTTTCATTTTCAGAGTTATACCGGTTTTACCGGGACAGGGACTGGATGTGTGAAAGAATCCGCAAACTGGAAGCGGATCTGCAGATGATAGGAAGCATGCCGCCGTTTGGGGCAATACAATATATTCAGCTGGCAGTGGGTTACGGTGCCTGGCTGAAGGAGTATGCGTCAGAGCACGGTCTGGATCCGGAGGAACTGACAGATGTGCTGGACGAACTCAGAGAGAGTGCCAGACCGTACCGCACTGTTCAGGCCTGGAAACAACACATGGAAGTCGTGCGCAGGCATCTCAGTCAAAAAAATGATAATAAGGGCGTTGCAGTTTCAACGCTGCATGCTTCGAAGGGCTGCGAATACAGGGTGGTTCTGATTGCGGATATCAATGAGGGAATTATCCCCTGGCACAAGGCCAGCCTCGAAGCTGATCTTGAAGAGGAACGGCGCATGCTGTATGTCGGCCTCACGCGGGCGAAAGACAGTCTCTGCCTCTGTCAGGTCAGAAAGCGTTTTGCAAAGACACTTGAGCCTTCGCGGTTTTTGCGCGGTATCATCGGAAAAGAGACGAATTATGAGCCAAATGACAGAAAAAGTATATGATCAGAGTCAGCAGATTGATCACAAAGAATTCCTGGATATGATTCCGCATTACCTAGCGGACGATCTGCGGGAAAAGGATCTTCTTCTGTTTCTGGATCATATCAAAACATGTCACTCCTGTTATGAAGAACTGGAGACTGCTTTCATGGTGGACAGAACTGTCCGCTATCTGAATGATGAAATGGATGATGATGCGGAGGACTCTTACAATCTGCCTGCAATGATGCAGGAAGATATTCACAGGAAAACCCGGGAAGTTTACGCAAGGCAAAATGCGGCGCGGATCTTCCGGATTGTTCTGATTATTACAGCATTGTTTGTCTTGTTTGCGCTGCTTGATTTTTTCGGGATTTGGAGTTTTACCCGGATTATCTGAGGAATGGGAAATGATTAATCAGGAAAAACTGCTGCTGATTGATGGTCACAGCATCTTAAATCGTGCATTTTACGGTGTGCCGGTCCTGACAAATGCAGAGGGAATGCATACCAATGCGGTCTATGGATTTCTTAACATTTTGATTAAGGTACTGGATGAGGAACGGCCGGATTATCTGATGGTCGCCTTTGATGTACACGCGCCGACCTTCAGACATAAACGATACGAGGCGTATAAAGGTACACGAAAGGCGATGCCGGAGGAACTGCGGGAACAGGTTCCAGTGATCCGTGAGGTACTTGCGGCAATGGAGATTCCGATCGTAACCCTTGAAGGGTATGAAGCGGATGATCTTCTGGGAACGCTGTCGCGAAAAGGAGAAGCAGAGGGACTGACCGTAACAATTCTTTCAGGTGATAAGGATCTTCTGCAGCTGGCTACTGATACAATTAAAATCCGGATTCCGCGAACCAGCAGAGGACGCACGGAAGTATCGGATTACTATGCCGCAGATGTACAGGCAGAGTACGAAGTGACACCGGAGGAATTCATTGACCTGAAGGCACTGATGGGAGATACGTCTGACAATATTCCGGGTCTTCCGGGCGTGGGGATAAAGACCGCGACGAAGCTGATCGTGCAGTACCACTCGATCGAGGAAGCGCACGCGCACCTTACAGAGATTAAACCCAGAAAAGCGATGGAGGCTTTCCGGGATCATTTTGATCTGGCTGTATTGTCAAAGGATCTTGCACGGATCCGGCTTGATGCCCCGGTCGTATTTGATAAAAAACAGGCTGCGGTCGGTGAACTTTATACAGAGCAGGCCTATGACTGGTTCAGAAAACTGGAATTTCGCAATTTACTGAGCCGTTTCGATGAGCAGAACCGGAATGTCGACCAGCTTCCTGAAGTTCAGATTATGAAGGATCTGGGATGGATCGATGAAGTTCTGCGCAAGGCGGAAAAACTGCCGCAGTTCGGCATTTCCGCTCAGT
Source organism: uncultured Eubacterium sp. (assembly GCA_964601425.1). Classification (GTDB taxonomy): domain Bacteria; phylum Bacillota; class Clostridia; order Lachnospirales; family Lachnospiraceae; genus CADBRN01. The sequence continues at coordinate 7,226 of CAZRNI010000124.1, forward strand.
TTTCAGGAAATAAACCCTGTGGGATTGGTCTTGCTGTTCCCGGCACACCGGCAGAACTTTATTACATTCCGCTGGACGGATTTGTATCCGGCATGTATCTGGCTGCGGAGCTTAAGAGGCTTCTTACAGGAAATGCCAGGATTGCGGTCTATGATATCAAAGAACTGCTTCGGTGTATTGAAATCCCGGAAAACGGACAGGTATTTGATATCAAGATCGGTGCCTATCTGCTGGATCCTCTGCGGGCAGCTTACCCGTATGACCAGCTCGCGGCAGAGTACGGCGGTCTGACGATCCCTTCTGCAGAAGAACTTTTCGGTGGGAAAAAGCTGCCGGAGCCGGCGCAGATGAAAGAGGAACAGGCAGCAAAGTATCTCGCATGGATG
>CAZRNI010000125.1:0-7603 GCA_964601425.1 uncultured Eubacterium sp.
TTTCTCTTCCATTGTGTCTGAGCGGTGGATTCCGGCGCTCATCTCAACATCATCACGGTCTGACCAGGTTTCCTGGATCATGTGTCTGCGGTTTGATGTGGCATAAATCAGCACATTTTCCGGCTTTGTCTCAACACCGCCCTCGATGACAGCCTTCAGGAATTTATATTCGATCTCAAATTCTTCGAACGAAAGATCATCCATGTAGATGATGAATTTATAATTGCGGTTTTTGATCTGCGCAATTACATTGGAGAGATCGTGGAACTGATGCTTGTAGATCTCGATCATGCGCAGTCCCTGCGGATAAAACTGATTGACAATTGCCTTGATACAGGTGGATTTTCCCGTGCCGGAATCGCCGAACAGCAGGCAGTTGTTTGCTTTTCTTCCGTCCACAAATGCCTGCGTATTCTCCAGCAGTTTGTTCTTCTGAATTTCATACCCGATCAGGTCATCCAGCATGACAGTATCCATGTTATTAATCGCATGGAAGCCTGTGAACACATTATCCTGCTCGATCAGACGGAACGCCTTGTTCAGTCCAAACATGCCGACGCCGAAATCTTTGTAAAATCCGGTGATCGCATCAAAGAATGCATCGGCATCAGGGGCTTCTGTCAGCACACGGCTCAGCGCCTGTACCTTCTCGCTGACATTCTTGTTATACATCAGCTCCGGTTTGCCGATTGCATGATAATTCTGCAGCCGCGAAAAGCAGTCGATTCCGAGCGCTTCCTCCAGCCAGGAAAAATCATAGTGATACAGCTTCCGGAAGGCCTCGAAATCATTTTTTGCAAAATAATTCACGGAACCGCCGGCTGTTGCGCCGACTTTCTCGCAGGTCAGCGTAAACGGATTTTCATCGGTCATCAGGAGAAAGGTCAGGAAATTATTCCAGAGATTCTCATCAAACCCGTAATCGGTTCCGACAACCAAGATCCGCTTTACCTGCCGGAAACATCGGGTGATCAGCTCATCCTTGCTCTGGGACCCGTCTCTTGTCTTCGTGCAGATATCAGCGACCTGCATCAGGACACTGTCTTCCGGCATGCTTCCATAAATTAATAATTTTGATACGATATGATCCATTTTTCCCCTCTGTTCCACACGGAGCAGCGTGCTGGCTTCCCCCGTTGCCTGTTTCAATGACACACTTAGATTATGTGTCTTTCTGAGCTAATATCTCCTCTGGTGTAATATTATTTCTTTGCTTACTTCGACCAGGGATAGCGTTTCCGCTTGCCGCTGTATTTCTCTTCACAATACTGGCAGCGGTATAATTCTTTTTCAGGATCCGCCAGGAAGAAGATCTGATCAAGTCCCTGCTCGATCGAAGTAATACAACGCGGATTGTGACATTTAATAACATTTACAATCTTTTTGGGAAGTGCCAGTTCCTTCTTCTCAACGATTTCTCCGTTTTCAATCACATTAATTGTGATGTTGTGATCGATAAATCCGACAATATCGACATCCAGCATATCGATCGGGCATTCCACTTTCAGGATATCCTTGCGGCCCATTTTGTTACTTCGCGCATTCATGATCATCGCAACCGTGCAGTCAAGTTCTTCCAGATGCAAGTCATGGTAAATTGTCATTGCCTTGCCGGCCTGAATGTGATCCATTACAAATCCGTTCTCAATCGCGCCTACATTTAACATACAGATTCCTCCCTCCTGTTCAATCCGGCAGTTTCATTTCAAGAAGCGTCAGAATCAGTGCCTCCCGGATATACATGCCATATTCGACCTGTTTGAAATATGCTGCGCGCGGATCTTTATCCACATCCACTGCAATTTCATTGACACGCGGAAGCGGATGCAGCACATACATATGTTCCGGTGCAAGTTTCATCTTTTCACGGTCCAGAATATAGAAATCCTTCATGCGGATATAATCTTCCTCATTGAAGAAGCGCTCGCGCTGTACACGTGTCATGTACAGCAAATCAAGATGCGGAAGTGCTTCTTCCAGGCGGATCACTTCCTCAAATTCAATATTGTTCCGGATCAGAACATCATCCTTGATATAAGAAGGCAACCGGAGTTCTTCCGGGGAAATCAGGATGAATTTTACATTCGGGTAACGAATCAGTGCCGTGATCAGCGAATGAACCGTACGGCCGAATTTCAGATCGCCGCAGAGTCCGATCGTCATGTTGCCGATCGATCCCCGCAGTGAGCGGATCGTGTGGAGGTCTGTCAGCGTCTGTGTCGGGTGCTGATGACCGCCGTCGCCGGCATTGATCACAGGAATATCTGAATGCAGAGAAGCTACAAGCGGCGCACCTTCCTTGGGATGACGCATCGCCGCGATATCGGCAAAAATACTGATCACACGGATCGTATCCGCGACGCTCTCTCCTTTTGCCGCTGAGCTGCTGTCGGCGCTGGAGAAACCGATAATCTGTCCGCCGAGATTCAGCATCGCCGTCTCAAAACTCAGACGTGTCCGGGTGCTTGGTTCATAAAACAAAGTAGCAAGTTTTTTTCTGTCGCAAATATGTGCAAAGCGATCCGGATCGCGCTCTATCTCCTGCGCAAGATCCATCATCTGTTCCAGTTCCTCAACCGTAAAGTCAAGGGGACTCATCAGGTGTCTCATGGTCGGCCCTCCTGCAAATCGTGCTTTCATTTCCGTGTTACGCTCATCCAGTTTATTTTACCCTATCGGTGTGAACGAGGCAAGGGTGTGCATCCGATTGCGTGCGGCAAACAGACGGCATTTTCCTTTAAGAAAACAAGTGGACACGCATTATATCAATAAAAGATTGAAATCCATGTCAGACTGCTTCCTGCATCAAAAAAGAACTACTGCGCAAAGCATTCTGACAAACAGGTTGGTTCACACAGCAGTTCTTATTTAGTTTTTGAGATTGATTACTGATCAGATACTTCCGAAATGCCACAGAACATCAAACTTATTCTGGGCACCCATATAACCTTCTGCCGGTTTCAAATTACAGCAGATGTGCGCGAAGCTCTTCACCGGAAAGCGGAGAAAGGTATGCCGGCGGAATATCCAGCATGGTCTTCGCACCCTTCTGTCCCTCATCAGCCATACGTTTCGCCGCGCGTGCACACGCAATCAGAACACTGGTCGTGAATTCCGGATTGGAATCCAGCTTCAGGCTGTACTCAATAATGTGATTGTGTTCTTTATTGACACCGGTCTTTCCGGAGCGGATGACAAATCCGCCGTGTGCAAGACTGCTGTGGTTTGCTGCCAGCTCTTCTGCACTGATGAAATGAACCGTTGTATCATAATCCGAGAAGTAGTTCGGCATTTCCTTAATTTCCTTCTCGACTCTGTCCGCGTCTGCTCCGTCTTCAAGGACAACAAAGCACTCGCGTGTGTGTTTTTCCCTGGTTGTCAGTTCCGGATTCTCTCCGCTTCTGACTGCATCAAGTGCCGCATCTACCGGGATGGTATACTGACGCGCATCCTTAACGCCCTCAATGCGACGGATTGCGTCAGAATGTCCTTGGCTGACACCCTTGCCCCAGAACGTATAGTCCTTGCCTTCCGGAAGGATTGCATTTGCATAGACGCGGGACAGTGAGAACATACCCGGATCCCAGCCACAGGAAATGATGCCGACTGTTCCGGCTTCTTTCGCTGCCGCATCTACATTGGCAAAATGCTCCGGAATGCGCGCATGTGTATCAAAGCTGTCGATGACATTAAACATTCCCGCGTATTTCGGTGTCTGAACCGGAAGATCTGTAGCACTGCCGCCGCAGACCATAAGAACATCAATTTTACCTGCCCATTCCTGTACAGAATCTGCGCTGCAGACTGCCGCGCCTTCTGTCAAGATCTTCAGACTTGCCGGGTCTCTTCTGGTAAATACTGCAGCAAGCTCCATGTCCGGTGCTTCTTTCACTGCCAGCTCTACGCCGCGTCCAAGGTTGCCGTAACCCATAATTCCGATCTTAATACTCATTCGAATGATTCCTCCTGCTGAAAAATGTTTCCATATACTAATTTAACCCGACCCGGCGCGAATGACAAGTATTTCATCGCATTTAAATATATCAAAATGGTACTGCATAAAGTCAATCTTTCATTGCAGAACTTCCAGCATAGCCTACCCCTTGGCGCTCAGCATAAATGCCGCGGATATTTCCATCGTCCTATCAAAAATGCCGCCGCAGTAATAGCCGCATAGATCACAGGTACTGCCTGATGGCACATGAATAATCTGCCTGCAATATGTATTAAACGATAATTTACAAACCCGGTATTCATCAAAATTGCATTTGGTCTCAGCGACCAGACCGTCTGCAGCAATCGGAAACGTTCCGGAACCACTGCGAACAGATCAACGATCAGATAACCCAAAAGGCCGCAGGTAACTGTCAAAGTGTTTTGTGTAATCACAGACAGCATCATTGTAATACTGGCAGACATAACAGCTGCCAGCAGGAAAATCCCGGAATAAATCATCAGCATCTGATCAATCGTGTACGGCAGCATAGAAAGCGGCTTAACAAACTGCAGCATCTCACCAGTTCCCTCCATGCCAAAAATCAGGCTGAATGGAATGAGCAGCCCCAGGAGATAATGATACACAAAGGGTTTCTGAACCTTGTTTTCCAACGCATCCCAGTACTCTTTTTCTTCTTCTGTAATTCCCTGTTTCTCCAATCGCTGAAGGATTCTCAGCCGGCGCAGTTCATAAAAGCCCATTCCCTGAAAGCGAGAGAGATCGATCCCATCCCCGCTTACAGACATGATCATATTCAGAATCGGTATATACCTTTCACAGCCTTCTTTCACCTGCAGCAGCGCCAGGCCATTCTCATATTTCAGTGCCGGTTTCAGTTCTTCGAAAAGTGTTCCGTCCACAGTCCTCCCATCCAGTACCTGTGCAGCTTCACGAAGTGCCGGCTGGTCTTCAGAAATGGAGAAAAATGCCAGAAATACAAGAATCATAACAGATCCAATAAGCGCAATCAGATTTACCTTTGCCAGAAACAGTTTTTTCAGCTCAAACAAATAAATTGTTTTCAGCATGATTTTCTCCTGCCGTTAATAATAGAAATATAGAACTCCTCAAGATCCTCTTTCCCTGCGTCCCATTTGCCCCGCCAGATGAGTCTCCCCTCTTTCATGATCATCAGCCGGTCCGCGATATGCTCCAGATCAGAAACGATATGTGTGGAAAGCAGTACGATCCTGTCACGTCCCAGTCCCGCGATCAGGTTTCGGAAGCGGATTCTCTCCTGCGGGTCCAAACCTGCCGTAGGTTCATCCATGATCAGAATCTGCGGGTCATTCAGGAGCGACTGTGCGATGCCCAGCCTCTGCTTCATCCCTCCTGAGTAGGTTCGAACCTTTTTCCTGGCTGCCTCTTTCAGCCCCACCAGCTCGATCAGTTCCTCTGTCTTGCTCTTTGCATCAGGCTTTGGCAGCCCTTTTAAGGCAGACATATAAAGCAGGAAGTCTCTTCCGGAGAACTCCGGATAATAGCCAAACTCCTGAGGCAGATACCCGAGGATATCCCTGTATTCCTCCGTGTCCACGTCCATACCGTCACAAGTCACTGTCCCGCCTGTCGGAATAAGGATACCGCATAGCAGACGAATCAGCGTTGTTTTTCCTGCTCCATTTGCCCCGAGCAGTCCCGTCACCCCGTTCGTGAGTGAAAAAGACATCCTGTCAACAGCGATTTTGTTCTTATATTGTCTGGTAATCCTGTCTGCTTTCAATTCCATGCCGGCTCCTCTCTCTCAGACATGCTTTTCCATATACAAACCGTCAGGCCGCAGATCATTATAATCAATGCAGCTGCCCAAAAAACAATCAGCCGCTCTTCGTAAAACAAATCAGAAAAATGTGATACGGATGCAAAAAAGGCGGATGCCAAAATGCAGATCAGTGCACTTTCCCACCCTTTGTTCGTCCTGTATTTTCTTTCATAGAGCGACCCCAGAAATGAAGCCGTTAAATACGGCACCATCATGTACAGAAACACTCGTATCGGTGTGTATGAGAAATAAGGCCGGACCGCCAAAATGACAATTATGAGTCCTGCTGTATTAACCACGCCCAGCAGAAATGATTTTGCCAGCATGACACTTTTGACAGAAAACCTGGCGGCCTGCTCCAGTTCCGTCATGTTACACCTTCTGGACCTTCCATTCTCAAAAAAAATCCCTGCCGCAAGAAGCGGCGTCAATGCAAAAGGATAGTTTCCGGAATGTCTGCTGCAGATCCACGCAATGAACATCAATAGGAATCCGGAAATCACCCAGATTCGATTTTCTATATAGAAGAACTGGTTAACCAAAAACTCTTTGTGACTGATCGCAGTGGACCTCTGCTGCAGTATCCCCTCTCCCCCCATATTCAGGAAAAACTCTTTCTTTCGTTCCGGTTCCGGATAGATACAGATCCCACTCAACTGATCAATAATATATTTGTTATTCATTCTCCATCCCCTCCAGTTCTCTTCTGATTTTTTTCAGGATACACTTCAGTTTTCTATATAATGAAAAACGCGAAACCTTATAAATACCACTAATCACAGATACCGGGACGTCATTCACATAGCGTAGAAAAAGCAGCTCTCTGTCCTCCGGAGAAAGATTTTGCAGTGCCTCCCTCAGTGTGATCTGATCAAGCAGTGGCTGCTCAAAGCTTTCTGACAAAGACGTATTCACCTGTTCTTCCAACGTATATGTGATCGTTTGATCCCTGTAATGCTGCCGCCACAGATTACGGGCAATCGTATATAAACACTGCAGCTGCCGGTTTTCATCCTGATATGTCCTGCTTCTCAAAAACCGAAGGAACGTCTCCTGCGTCAGGTCTTCCGCAGTATACTTGTCATGAAGATGAAAATACAGGTATCTGAAAATCCTGTCATATTGATCTTCCAGATTCAATGCATGCCCTCCTTCCCGAATATACTTCATAGTGTATAACGGAATTCTACCCGTTTTGTGCGCTTTTTCCAAAAAAATCCCCCGGCAATTTTGCCGGGGTACTTTATCATCCTTATAGATGGATTCACATCTTTTGAGCCTGTCTCCTCTCCCTTATTTTTTCCTGATCGGGAAATAGACTTCTGTCTCCCAGTCTTCCGGCGACAAGGAATCGAACTGTGTCCTGATATACAAATCAAACGGAGCGCCGGCAATCTCATAGCCGTTCTCCATGATCCAGTTCACAACAGCTCCATAAGCCTCGGAGAGGGTGGAGTATCCTCCGTGATGCACCGTCATCGCACAAGCACAGGGCTCCATGACAGTATCAGCTTTTTCCTTTTCATGGATGCCGATAAAGACTTCAATATCCGATGACTCCGGATTGAACTCCTGATCATAATACCTGGCTCCGTTCAGGCCTGTCGGGGTTACTTGTTCCTTAGGAACACGCTCAAACAGCGTCCCGTAATACTTGCCGAACTCATCCACACTCATCTTTGCTCTGGCCGCAAGCACATTCATAGCGGGAGAATCCTTAATCTCAATCTGGTATCCTTTCTGATACGTCATAACATCACCAGTCCTTTCTAAAACGGAGATATGCGTCTGCAGCTCATTCAGGATCGTGGCCTTTTCCTGCTGCTCACGCTTCAGTTTGTCTC
>CAZRNI010000126.1:0-7544 GCA_964601425.1 uncultured Eubacterium sp.
CGATGACGGCCAGATCCTCCTTCGTTTTGAATACGGCGGCATGGGCATGATCGAGATCAGCCGTAACGCAAATGATGTCTATGATGTCCGCACCGAGGTCATCGGTCTTGAGAAGAGCGTATTTGTCGGCCAGGATCAGATGACGCCGTTCAAGGTTGTCGGCGGACAGGAAATTACTTATGATATGTCCAACTGGGTACTGGGACGTTTCAAAGACGCTTATGTCAATGAGATGCAGGCGTTTGTCACAAATGTCCGCGAAGGCAATCCGTCACCGGTTAATGCATATGACGGCCTGATGGGCATTAAGCTTGCACTTGCAGCTACAAAGTCCTTCCGCGAGGACAAGTGGGTTAAGATCGAGTACTAATATCTGCGGGCTTTCTCTGTTGAGAGAATTGCAGAAATAAACTGAGATAATTGAGAGGGCTGTCCGATGTGACAGCCCTTTTTCGTGTGCCAAAATCGTGTTATAATTTACGGGAAGATTGAACTCAGTGGATCAGTCCCCCGCCTCAGGCGCGTGGAGCACTTGCGGCGTCTAAACGCCGGACTTTGGATTTGAACATTAGGGAGGAGCAGGATAAGGAGTACGATATGGCAAATCAACCTCTTGGAAGAAAGAAAAATGTAGGAACGGGCGGAAGCGGCGTACATCGCCGGGGTGATGGCATCGGCGGAGGTCCGGGTGGTGTAAAGAGACCGGGCATGGGAACTTCCGGAAGAGGTTCGGGCGCACCGGGCGGAGTGGGTTCTTCCGGCGGCTCCGGCAGTTCGGGCTCATCCGGCGGCCCGCGTCGTGCGGGAGGTCCGCAGCGCGGCGGCGGGATCGGCATGCTGGGCATCATTGTGATCATTGCAATTGTGTTCTTTATGATGCGAAGCGGCGCGTGCGGCGGCAGCTATGAGAGTACGGGCGGTTCCGGCACAGCCGGCGGCACGGCATCGGGCACGACAGGCGGCGCATCGGCAAATACAGGTGCCCAGTCCGGCGGCAGTACAGCGGCGCAGTCATCCGGCAGCTCAGGATTTGATCTTGCAAGCCTGTTTGGCGGAAATTATACAGGTACGACATCTGCCGCCTGGGCGGACGGGCAGTCAAATACGGGCAGACTGGATACAGCGGTCGCGGCAGGTTCCCGTGAAAAACGAACCAAACTTGTCGGAAACGGAAATGACCAGGTGACCATTCTGGTATATATGTGCGGAACAGATCTGGAGTCCAGAAGCGGGATGGCGAGCCGTGATCTGCAGGAGATGGCAAACGCCACGCTCAGCGACAAGGTCAACCTGATCGTTTATACCGGCGGCTGCGCGAGATGGCAGACCAGCGGAATCAGCAATTCCACCAACCAGATTTACCGTGTAAAATCCGGCGGCATGGAGCGGCTTGTAGACGATGTCGGAAATAAAGTCATGACGGATCCGGCTACGCTGTCCGAGTTTATCAAATGGGGAAAATCCAATTTCCCGGCGGACCGCTATGAGCTGATCTTCTGGGATCACGGCGGCGGCTCCAACAGCGGATACGGCTATGATGAAAAGAATGCGCGCGCCGGTTCCATGAATCTGGCAAATATCAGTAAGGCGCTCAAAGACGGCGGCGTGACATTTGATTTCATCGGGTTCGACGCTTGCCTGATGGCGACGGTTGAGACCGGATTTGTCTGCGAGCAGTACGCGGATTATCTGATCGCGTCGGAGGAGACGGAGCCCGGCGTCGGCTGGTATTATACGACCTGGCTGACCGAGCTTTCTAAGAATACATCGATACCGACAACAGAGTTGGGCAAGATCATCATTGACTCCTACACACAGGCATGTGCGACAGGTACGCCGGGGCAGGATACGACACTTTCGCTGGTGGATCTGGCAGAACTGGTTAATACCGTTCCGGCGAAGATGACGGAATTTGCAAAGGATACCTCTGGCCTGATCAAGAACAAAGAATATCAGACGGTTTCAACAGCCCGCAGCGGGACGCGTGAATTTGCGGCCAGCAGCCGTATCGATCAGGTAGACCTGGTACATCTGGCAAAGAATATGGGAACGGATTCCGGCGCGGAACTGGCAGAAGCGATTCTGGGCGCTGTGAAGTACAATCAGACATCCTCCAGAATGGCGAATTCCTACGGTGTTTCGATCTATTTCCCGTATAAGAAGGCGGCCGGCGTGGATCAGATGGTTCACACGTATGAGGCCATCGGTATGGATGAGGACTACACGCGGTGCATTCAGGAGTTTGCCTCCATGGGCGTCGCGGGACAGGTTGCGTCCGGCGGATCCGAGGCCGGATCTCCCATTGGCGGACTGCTCGGCAGCCTCCTCGGCAATGCCGGCAGCGCGTACGGAACGACCTCCGGAAGCAGCCAGTCGGCCTCACAGGCATCTCAGGCGTTCGGAAGCAGCGAAGCAATCGCACAGCTCCTCGGTGCGTTTATGGGCAGTGATTTCTCCGGCATTTCCGGTCTGACCAGCGAAAACACAGGATTTCTCGGCAGAACTCTTGATGTTGACTATGCTGCAGAGTATATCGCAGAGCATCAGTTTGACGGCGCGTCACTTGCGTGGAATATGCCCGAAGAAGCGTCTGGCGATCAGGAAGACGGCGGCACGCTTCCGTACATCAGTCTGACGGAGGAACAGAAGGCGATGATTCAGGATCTGGATCTGTCTGTCTTCTATGATGACGGTGAAGGCTATATAGATCTCGGTATGGATAACGTGTTCTCCTTTGATGACAACGGCAATCTGCTGGCACCGGAAGACCGCACATGGCTGGCGATTGACGGAAAGATTGTTTCCTATTACAGAATCCTGAGCAGCGGCGATGAAAATGATTATACGATCATGGGCCGTGTTCCCGCACTGCTGAACGGGGACGATGTAAATTTGATCGTTGTGTTTGATTCGGAGCATGAAGACGGTTATGTCTCGGGCGTCGTCTATGACTACGTGGACGGTCAGACAGATACCATTGCCAAAAATCTGACAGAACTCAAGGAGGGCGACCAGATCGATTTTGTCTGTGACTACTATGACTATGACGGAAACTTCCAGAACCGCTATAAGATGGATGAGACGCTGACGCTCGATCACGGGATGGACGAGATGGTAATAGAAAACCTTGATGTCGGCAGCGGTGAGATCCATGCGGCATACTGCTTCACGGATATTTACGGGCAGAGCTACTGGAGTGACTTCCTGGTGTATTAATTTAACGGAACAGAATTGTTCCCGCGGCATCCGGCGTGTGCAGCGCCGGAGCCGGCAGCCGGCCGGCCGCGGAAAGCGGCCGCATAGGCGGGGAAATGTATAAAAGTTGCAAAGAACAGCGCCTTATGGTAAGATAAGGCTTGCTGAAAATCTCGTGAAACCGCAGAAATACAAACAATTTCGGGGGCTTTGTGTCCTGCGGCGTTCGACAATTTTCGAAAAACACTGCGTGATGCAGAGGTATTTCATATAACCAGGAGGAAGATTCCATGATTTATGTTGCAGTTTTAGGCTATGGAACCGTCGGTTCCGGTGTCGTAGAAGTAATTGAGCGGAACCGTGACAGCATCAACAAGCGCGTCGGGGATGAAGTTGAGGTCAGATATGTACTGGATCTGCGCGAATTCCCGGGCAATCCGATTCAGGACGTGCTGGTGCATGATTTTGACGTGATTGTCAATGATCCGGAGGTTTCTATTGTCGTTGAGACCATGGGCGGACTGAAGCCGGCATTTGAATTTACAAAGCGTGCGCTGGAAGCGGGCAAGAGCGTCTGCACATCCAATAAGGAGCTGGTTGCCGAGCACGGTCTGGAACTGATGCATACGGCGGAACAGCACGGCGCGAACTATCTGTTTGAGGCGAGCTGCGGCGGCGGTATTCCGATTATCCGCGCGCTGAATTCTTCTCTGACAGCGGATGAGATCGACGAAGTCAGCGGTATTCTTAACGGAACCACCAACTACATCCTGACCAAGATGGCAAAGGACGGTTCTGATTTTGACACGGCACTGAAAGAAGCACAGCAGAATGGCTATGCGGAGCGCAATCCGGAAGCGGATATCGAGGGCAGAGATGCATGCCGCAAGATCGCAATTCTTTCCTCGATTGCTTACGGAAAAGATGTGCGCTATCAGAAGGTTTATACAGAGGGACTTACCAAAATTACCGCAGAAGATATGAAGTATGCGAATGCAATGGGCTGCAGCATTAAGCTGCTCGGCCAGAGCCGGATCGTAAACGGCGGCATCTACGCGATGGTATGCCCGACGCTGATTAATGTTGACAACCCGCTGTACAGCGTGCAGGGTGTGTTTAATGCGATCTTCGTACACGGCAATGTTCTCGGCGATGCGATGTTCTATGGCAGCGGCGCCGGCTCTCTGCCGACAGCAAGTGCGGTTGTGGCCGATGTGGTCGACTGTGCAAAACACAAGGGCGATAACGTGATGAATCAGTGGAGCGACGAGGAGATCAGCCTGATCGACGTCGATGAAGTCCGCGGCAGATTCTTTGTGCGTGTTGCCGGCAGCCTTGCGGGCGAATTGAACAGTGTAAAGGAAGTGTTCGGCGACGTCGAGGCGGTCAGCATCCCCGGAACAGCCGGCGAGTTCGGATTTGTTACGAAGGAAATGTCCGAGCGTGAGTATAAGGAAAAAGCAGAAAAGCTGCCGGGCATTATTTCTATGATTCGCTCAAGCCTGTGACATGAAATGACACACGGAAGACAACTATGAAATATATTTTGATGCTTGGAGACGGTATGGCCGATGAACCGATTGAATCGCTCGGCGAAAAAACACCGCTGGAAGCTGCCGTTACACCGGTAATGGACGCCTATGCGGCAGCGGGTGAGATCGGTATGGTTGCCACGATTCCGGAGGGTATGAGTCCGGGCTCGGATACGGCAAACCTGTCAGTGATCGGTTATGATCCGAAACAGTATTATACCGGCCGTTCACCGCTGGAAGCACTTTCCATCGGCGTGCCGATGAAGGAAACAGACGTAGCGCTGCGCTGCAATATCGTAACACTCTCAGAGGAACCGGATATTCCTTATGAGGAACGAACCATCATCGATCACAGCTCAGATGAGATCAGTACGGAAGATGCGGCGGTTTTGCTGCGGGCTGTTGCGGATGAGCTGCAGGATGAGATTTATCAGTTCTATGTCGGCACAAGTTACCGGCACTGTGTGATCTGGAATCACGGAAGCGTTGTGCCGCTGACACCGCCGCACGACGTCCTGGGCAAGGTGATCGGCCAGTATCTGCCGATCGATCCGGTCTTACGCAAAATGATGGAACGAAGCTATCAGATCCTTGAAAATCATCCGGTCAATGCTGCGCGCAGAGAAAAAGGACTGAAACCGGCCAACAGCTGCTGGTTCTGGGGCGCGGGAACAAAGCCGGCCCTTTCATCCTTCTATGAGAAGTATCATAAGCGCGCCGCGATGATTTCTGCGGTTGACCTGCTTAAAGGAATCGCAGTCGGCGCGGGGATCGACAACATTGATGTCCCCGGCGCAAACGGCGGCCTCGAGACCAATTACGAAGGTAAGGCGGATGCAGCAGTCAAGGCACTTCTGCAGGATGATTATGACTTTGTATACATTCATCTGGAAGCACCGGATGAGATGGGACATCAGGGCAGTGTAGAGCGCAAAGTTCTTGCAATCGAAAACATGGATCAGCGCATCTTAAAGCACATCAAAGAAGCGATGGATGCCTCCGGCGAAGATTACCGGATCCTGATTCTGCCGGACCACCCGACGCCGATCCGTCTGCGGACACATGTCGCCGATCCGGTCCCGTACCTGCTCTACGACAGCACCAGTCCCCAGACTGAAAAATGGCACTATAACGAACGCGAAGCAGCGGCCAGCGGACATCTCTTCGCACGCGGCTGCGATATGATTTCGTATCTGTTTTCACGTTGATTTGGATTTTAGAGGAAGTCCGCGTGCGGACTTCCTCTTTTTTACTTTATAGGAAATTCCTCCTTCGGAGGAATCTCGAATTTAAAACGTCCGGACAAGACCAGGCGTATAAAAGCAGACGATACGGAAGTTCAGAAGATATAAAAACCTTCTTCGCCAATAGCGTCGTCTTCAAAATCATCCTCATGAAGAAAATAGTCCATGTCGAGAAGAGCTTCATCGCTCATGTCGCGGATATCTTTGGGCGTCATTCCTTCAGGAGGGTTTGCAATGTATTTTTGTCTTAGTTTCTCTGTATGCGTTGGGTTCATGGAAGGCCTCCGTTTTTTCTTATCGTACCACAGACGGAGAAATCTGTGTTGGAGAAATACGATTCGGAGGGCGGCTACGTGCTTTTTTCATAGCCCTTTCATATAGTTCATCCAGAGAAACACGTTTGTGGTTGTAATACAGTTCCAGAAACAGCATCTGTTCGCCACAGCAGGGACATGTCAACGGGTCATATCCAAAGGAAAGAAGAATGGAATCGCGCCAGCGATTGAAAGAAAGATATACGTTCTGTTTTTCTTTTGAGATAGCAGGCCGCAGCATACGGATCTTTTTGTAAGGACGTGCATAGAGGCCGTAGTAGCGAATCATTTTGAAATGCTTTTCCGGGATATGCCGGATGAGACGCTTGATGAAATCCATGACAGGTACTTTTTCAGTAACGAGAACATTATCTTCATGGCGGTTATAATGAAACGTTACAAAGTCTCCGTCATAGTGGTCGATTCTGGAAGTGGCAATAACAGGTCTGCCAAGATAACGGCCGATATATTTTGTGACAGTTTTGGGATCACACTTGTTTGGTTTTGCATAAACATAGAAACCATTTTTCTGATTTCGATAACAGGAAGCTTTTGTCTTCTTAAACGCGTCACCGATTCTGGCATGCATTTCATTCAGAAGAGCAGTCTGGAAGGAGTTACGAAGCAGGCGGAAGTTAAAGTGTTTAACAGAGCGCCAGAAGTTGTTAATCCCGAGGCCACCTTCGGAAATCAAACAGTGGATGTGCGGATTCCATTTAAGGTCACGTCCAAAAGTATGCAGAACACAGATAAAACCAGGGGTAAACAGCAAAGATTTATTTAACTTGTGAAACATGCGAAGAACAACACTGCGGACAGCAGAAAAGAGACAGTTCAGCAAGGAACGATCTTCAAGGAAGAAAGGGCGAAGTTCTTCAGCAATGGTGAATACACAATGGCGATGAGGGACGTCGATTATTTTAAAGGACATAGAAGTAGTGCGGTCGATCGAGTACATGTTTCCGCAAGTCGGACAGAAGCGGCTGTGACAGCGAAAAGGAACGAACTTAAGATAACCGCATTTGCCGCACCCATACATTGCCCCACCAAAAGAAGGGTCGCCGCAATTAATCATCTTGTCGATGTTTTCAAGTTCAGCGTCCCGCGGATGAAGTGTGTATTCAATTTCCTCAAAATGTTCGCGGAAGATTTTCTGGAGAATGTTCATAAGCTGATTATGAAGGATGTAGAGGGAAAAGAAAACCCCACCCCTCATGATTGAGGGGCAGGGGAGTTGATGCGTCGAAGACGCTTTTTTA
>CAZRNI010000127.1:0-6209 GCA_964601425.1 uncultured Eubacterium sp.
GCGCCGGCAGTCCGTGAAGTTTACAGGCAGTATTTAGACCATGAAACGGCGGATGTCTTTGCCGGAAAAGCGCAGGCGGCAGCTGCCGGTACAGAAGACCTGAGGACGGAAGATCGGCGGACAGCTATGCCCGGATCCGGGCGGCCGGATCAACGGGATCTTAACGAACTGAAAGCATTTGGAAAGGCAATTCTGAAGAAAATAACAGAGTGGTCTGCTGTTTCCGGGAACCGTACAGCATTTTCAGAAGCCGGGTGTCAATCCGTCAGTGTACCGGGCGCTGCGGACGCACCTTACTACATACCGTATGGTCTGGACGGAAAGCCGAAGAATTTTCTGAAGGCAAAGCCGGTGACGGATCCGGAAAGGTGCACCGGGTGCGGCACGTGTGCGGCGGTCTGCCCGATGGGCTCTGTAGCCGGAAGGGACGGCAGATGGGAGACGACGGGGATCTGTATCAAATGCCATGCCTGTGTCAAAGCGTGTCCTGAAGGCGCAAGATATTTCGATGACGCAGCGTATTTATCGCATCGTGCGATGCTTGTCCGGGATTATAACAGGCGGCGTGAGCCGTTCTGGACTGTATGAGAAACAGAACGGAATGTGGTAAAGATTATCTGAACAGAACCAGGTCAGGGGTTGGAAATTGTTTCGTATTTTAGGAGGAAATGTAATGAACGAAGTTATCAAAGCAATGGTGGAACGCAGATCTATTCGTAAATTTAAGGCTGAGATTCCGACAAAAGACGAATTGAACCAGATTATCGAGGCAGGTCTTTACGCAGCAAGCGGTCAGGGAAAGCAGGATCCGATCATTGTGGCAGTGACCAATCAGGAGCTGCGCAATAAAATCGCAGCTGATAATTGCAAAATCGGCGGCTGGGATGAAGGATTTGATCCATTTTACGGAGCACCTGCCATGCTGATCGTTCTTTCCAGAAAAGACTGGAAGAACCGGGTTTATGACGGAAGCCTTGTGATCGGCAATATGATGCTTGCAGCACATTCCATGGGACTGGGAAGCATCTGGATCCACAGGGCAAAGGAAGAGTTTGAAATGGATGACTATAAACAGCTTCTGGCGGATCTTGGCATTGAAGGCGAGTGGGAAGGCATCGGACACTGTGCGGTCGGCTATATGGACTGCGAGAATCCGCCGGCACCGGCCCGTAAGGAAGGCAGAGTATACTGGGCTGAATAATTTTCCGGTGAATACAGTCGCAAGCGGCTGACACATCATGGTTTTACGGTTGCGGGGAGATGAAAAATCTGAGCGGGCAGATCATCTGGAGTGTT
The DNA here is from genome assembly GCA_964601425.1 of uncultured Eubacterium sp. Lineage (GTDB taxonomy): Bacteria > Bacillota > Clostridia > Lachnospirales > Lachnospiraceae > CADBRN01. Next base: position 1,297 of record CAZRNI010000127.1, read on the forward strand.
TTGGGAATTCTGTGCATCATATATGGCCTGATCGTGAGCCGTACAGGCAGTGGAACAGGCTTTTTTCTGGTGTGGATTGCACTCGGGATACTGGCGTTTCTCCTGGCGGCCGCATGCAGGATGCAGATCTGGAGCCGGCAGCCGGGCGTGATACGTGCGGCAGCCATGATTCTGCTGGTGATTCTGTTGACGTTTTTCGCAGTGCTTCAGGGAAAAATCCTCAGCAGATTCCACAGCACAGGAGAAGCGGATCTTGATGTCGTGATTATTCTCGGCGCGCAGGTTTATGATCACGGCCCCAGCCGTGTTTTGAAAAACAGACTGGACACGGCAGCGGCCTACCTGAAGGAAAACAAAAAAACAAGATGTATCGTTTCCGGCGGACAGGGTTATAATGAACCTGCTGCGGAGGCAGAAATCATGAAACAGTATCTGACGGAGCAGGGAATCGGCCCGGAAAGAATTGTTGTTGAGAATCAATCCCGGAATACCGTTGAGAACATCCGGTTTTCCATGAAATTTATGGATCCGGAGCAGGATCATACAGGAATTGTGACAAATAACTTTCACGTATACCGGGGCTGTGCGATTGCAGAAAAGACCGGGATCAGACATGTCTGCGGCCTCGCCGCGCCGTCAAACCGGCTTTATCTGCCCAATAATCTGCTGCGGGAATTTTTTGGTGTTATGAAGGACTGGCTTACCGGCAATATGGATTTGAAAGACTGAGATGCAGATGAATATGTAATCTGTGAAACGCAGGTGACATAGATGTACAGAAAAAGGAGTTGCTTCGTTACATATGAATATGACACAGATTATCACAAAAATTGATGACGTTCTTTACACCTGGTGTCTAATCTATATGCTGGCCGGCGCGGGTATTTTCTTTACAATTCGCACAGGGTTTGTACAGCTTCGCATGTTTAAGGATGCGATGCGTTGCATGCTGGAGCGGAAATCATCTGACAAGGGGGTTTCTTCTTTCCAGGCACTGATGATCGCAACCGCTTCCCGTGTCGGTACGGGCAATATGGCCGGCGTTGCGACTGCGATTGTGGTCGGCGGTCCGGGCGCGGCGTTCTGGATGTGGCTGATGGCAATTCTCGGCGCCTCTTCCGCGTTTGTCGAGAGTACACTGGCTCAGATTTATAAAGAAAAAGACGGCGATACCTTCAAAGGCGGCCCGGCGTACTATATTGAGAAAGCACTGAACGCACGCTGGCTGGGCATCGTCTTTGCAATCTCTCTGATTGCAACATTTGCATTTGGCTTTAACGGCCTGCAGGCATATAATATTGTCTCGGCGTTTGAATACTATGTGCCGAATTTCGGGGCGAGCAGAATTCCGATGATCGTAGGCATTATTCTTTTTGTGATCACACTGATTCTGTTTTTCGGCGGAACAGATAAAATCAGCTGGGTTTCCTCGGTTATGGTTCCGATCATGGCGGGGGTCTATATCGTACTCGGACTGCTGATCATTGTTCTGAATATCGGCGAGATTCCACAGATGCTTGTTACTATTTTCAAGTCGGCATTTGATTTCAAAGCGATATTCGGCGGATTTACCGGATCCTGTATGGTGTACGGCATCAAGCGCGGTCTGTTTTCCAATGAGGCCGGCATGGGTTCCGCGCCGAACGCATCTGCATCTGCAGAGGTCACGCATCCGGTTAAACAGGGTCTGGCACAGACCATTTCCGTTTACATTGACACGCTGCTGATCTGTTCCACAACTGTATTCATTCTGCTGCTGACCGGTGTGTATCAGACAGATTCCACACTCTCCGGAATTCCGCTGATTCAGCAGTCAGTCGCAAAACAGTTCGGACCGTTTGCCATTCATGTGATTACTGCTGCGGTCTGCATGTTTGCCTTTACATCCATCATCGGAAATTATTTCTACGCCGAGGCAAATATCCGTTTTATAACGAAAAGCGACAAGGCGATGGTTGTTTTCAGAATTGCGGCTGCAGCGATGGTTTTCTTCGGGGCGCAGAATAATATTGACGTTGCGTGGAGTCTGGCGGACATTACAATGGGGCTGGAGGCGATCGTCAATATCATTGCAATTGTGCTGCTCTCTGGCATTGCCGTGAAAGCGCTGAAAGATTATGAGAAGCAGAAGGCGGCGGGCAGGAACCCTGTTTTCCATGAGAAAAATATCGGACTGAACAACACCAGTGTCTGGAAGTGATCGAATGGCGAAAAAGGAATCAAAAACAAATGCGATGCGAATTCTGGAGCGGATGAAGATTCCCTTCACGCATCAGGAATACGAATGTGACGAATTTACAGACGGCAGTTCTACTGCGGACCGGCTCGGTCTGCCGCACGAGCAGGTGTTTAAGACACTGGTTACTGTCGGCGCAGACAAACAGAACTATGTTTTTGTAATTCCCGTCGATGAAGAGTTGGCGCTGAAGAAATGTGCGAAGTCCGTCGGGGCGAAATCTGTGCAGATGATTCATATGAAAGAATTGTTTCCGCTGACAGGTTACGTGCGGGGCGGCTGTACGGCGATCGGTATGAAGAAACAGTTCGTCACAAGGATTGACGAGACGGCACAGCTATTTGATGAGATCTACATCAGCGGCGGCAGGATCGGGTGCCAGATCAGACTCGCACCAGATGATTTCTGTAAGGCTTCCGGGGCGGAATATGCGGAATTGACGGAGTGAGGTCAACGGTTTTACAATTCCATGAGCTGACTGTCCGAATCCACTTCCGTGCGCGGTGCGCGAGGAACTAGTGGACGCGGTGCGCGCGCGATACAAACGCCGGTGCTTACTGAACAAGACGGTGTCTTGTGATGTTAGCACCGCTGCGAGGATGAGCAAGCGCGAGCGTGTCAGCGATGGAATGTAAAACCGCTGTCCTCGAGCTGGGAAGGAAAGTGTTAATATGAATCAGGAAATAACCCTCCGTGCAATGCTGGCGGAGGATTATGATAAAGTACGCGCGCTCTGGGAATCGATCCGCGGATTTGCAATCAGAAGCATTGACGATTCCCGGGAGAATATTGTGCGGTTTCTGGCGCGCAATGAAGGGATCAGCGTAGTTGCGGAACAGGCCGGAGAAATTGTAGGTGCAATTTTGTGCGGGCATGACGGAAGAACAGCGACATTTTATCATGTCTGTGTCGCAGAATCCTGCAGGCGGCACGGAATCGGAAAGCAGATGGTTGTATTCTGCATGAATGCACTGATCAGGGAGCAGATTAATACCATTTCGCTGGTAGCATTTACAGACAACGATGTCGGCAACAGATTCTGGAATGGCATCGGCTGGAAAATGCGGTCAGATGTTAATCAGTATGAGTTTAAATTAAATACAAAGAATGTGATTGCGTTCAATCGATGAGAGGAGACACTGTGGCAGATATAGCAAAAGAAATCAAACGGCGCCGTACGTTTGCGATCATTTCGCATCCGGATGCCGGCAAAACGACACTGACAGAGAAATTTCTGCTGTATGGCGGTGCAATCAATCTGGCGGGTTCGGTAAAGGGAAAGGCGACAGCGCGACATGCTGTTTCGGACTGGATGGAGATTGAGAAACAGCGAGGCATCAGCGTTACATCATCCGTTATGCAGTTTGAGTACGACGGATATTGCATCAATATTCTGGACACACCCGGACATCAGGATTTCTCCGAGGATACATACCGCACGCTCATGGCTGCTGATTCAGCGGTCATGGTAATTGACGGCGGCAAGGGCGTTGAAGCACAGACACGAAAGCTGTTTAAGGTCTGTGCGATGCGTCATATCCCGGTGTTCACTTTTATAAACAAGCTGGACCGGGATGCAAGGGATACGTTTGATCTTGTCGATGAAGTGGAAAAAGAGCTTGGGATTGCGACTTGTCCGATTAACTGGCCGATCGGATCCGGAAAAAAATTCCGCGGTGTCTATGATCGTTATTCCAATCAGGTGCTGACCTTCTCTGATACAGAGAAAGGTACGAAAGAAGGCTTCGAGGAAAAGATTTCACTTGACGATCCGCATTTGATGGATGTTATGACGGAGGACGAGAAGGAATTCCTCATGGAGGAAATCGAACTGCTGGATGGCGCTTCGGCGGAATTTGATCAGGAGCGCGTCAGCAGGGGAGAACTTTCACCGGTATTCTTTGGCTCCGCACTGACCAATTTTGGCGTGGAGACTTTTTTGGAGCATTTTCTGCAGATGACAGAGACACCGCTGCCGCGTATCTCTGACAGCGGCGAGATTGACCCCCTTAATACAGATTTTTCGGCTTTTGTATTTAAAATTCAGGCCAATATGAATAAGAATCACCGTGACCGGGTCGCATTTATGCGTGTCTGCTCAGGCAAGTTTAACGCGGATAAAGAGATTTACCACGTGCAGGGAGATAAAAAAATGCGTCTGCTGCAGCCGCAGCAGATGATGGCAGATGACCGGCACGTTGTGTCGGAGGCTTATGCAGGTGATATCATAGGCGTGTTTGATCCGGGGATTTTTGCAATCGGTGATACCATTTGCATGCCCGGAAACAAGTTCCGCTATGAGGGTATTCCCACCTTCGCGCCGGAGCATTTCGCACGGGTTGCACTGATTGACTCCATGAAACGGAAACAGTTTGTCAAGGGAATCCGTCAGATTGCACAGGAAGGTGCGATTCAGATTTTCCAGGAGATCAAAGGCGGAATGGAGGAAATCATTGTCGGCGTTGTCGGCGTTCTTCAGTTTGATGTGCTGAAGTTCCGGCTGGAAAACGAGTACAATGTCGATATCAGGCTGGAGACACTGCCATATGGTTACATTCGCTGGATCACCAATTATCAGGAAATCGATCTGGATAATATTACCGGAACGTCAGATATGAAGATGGTAAAAGATATGCATGACAGACCGCTTTTGCTTTTTGTAAATGAGTGGAGTGTC
>CAZRNI010000127.1:6219-7437 GCA_964601425.1 uncultured Eubacterium sp.
GAGTGTCGGAATGACACTGGACCGCAATGAGGATCTGGTACTGGAGGAGTTCAGCAGAAACTGATCTGTTATTCTGTCCGGCAGAGTCAGGTATAGATGGAAAGATTGCCTGTAATGTGATATACTTAACAGGAATCGTTTTTTGCATGGAGGAAATGCAGCATGGCTGAAAATAAAAATATGTTTACAATATATAATGATGAAAACATCGGCACTGCCAAGATCACGGATGAAGTGCTTGCATGTATCGCAGGGCTTGCAGCGACAGAAGTGGACGGAGTTGTTTCGCTCGGCGGTAATATTACATCGGACAAAATCGGGAAAATTAAGCGGAAACAGATTTTCCGCGGCGTAAAAGTAGATGTAAAAGAGCAGATTGCCAGTGTCCGTGTCATCATCAATGTTCAGTATGGTTTCAGTCTGCAGGAGACAACAAAACAGGTACAGGACCGCATCAAAACCACATTGGAAAATATGACAGGTCTTACTGTTTCAGATGTCAATGTCAGCGTAGCAGAAGTGGTTCTGGACTAAACCGGCAGATTTCTGTTGATACCGGCTGTGTTATGGGACAAAGACGGCAGCGTAAAATAATATAAAGAAAGCAATCGGAGAAAAAATGAAGCGTACAGAGATCAGAGAAGCAGTTTTTATGCTGCTCTTTCTGTCGGAGTTTTATGACAGTGAGCTGCTGCCCGAGCAGATCGATTTGTATATCGGCGGGCTGCAGGACGGACGGCTTGAGGAAGTACAGCCGGCGGTTCCAAGGGAAAAAGAAGCAGCGTATATCAGGGAAAAACTGAGTGACATTTTACAGAGGAAGCCGGAGATCGACAGCCTGCTTGACGAGACAAGCGAAGGCTGGCGCACCGGACGTATGGGCAAGGTGGATCTGAATCTGCTGCGTCTTGCTGTATATGAAATCCGTTTTGATGAGGAAATTCCGACCGGTGTCGCGATTAACGAAGCCGTTGAGATTGCCAAGAAATATGGAGGCGATCATTCTGCCTCATTCGTAAACGGCATCCTCGGAAAGATTGCCAGGATGGATTCGTGAGTAATATATATTCCGTCAGTCAGATTAATTCTTATATCAAAAATATGTTTGCTCAGGATTTTTTGCTGCAGAGGCTTTCTGTCAGCGGAGAGGTGAGCAATTTTAACTATCATCTATATGGACACATCTATTTCACGAAGAAATATGCGTCATCGGCAATA
>CAZRNI010000128.1:0-7397 GCA_964601425.1 uncultured Eubacterium sp.
TATTCATATTGATCTACAAAGCCATATCCGTTGGTTTCTTTTGTGATATGACATTCCCTGCCAATGCGGGTGAACATGCTGTATAATCTCATTTTTCTTCCTCCTTTTTACCGGTGCGGAAGTGAAGAAAGAGATTATCCCGCACGGTTTTTTAAATGAAATGATTTAATCGAGATGTCATATTGTTTTGTCTCCTGTGTTATGGATGTTCTGCTCAGTTGTTGTAGTTTTTCTGTGTTAGGTATATTATATAAGAGCAGGCGTCAAACGAAACATAGAAAAACAATACATTATCATGAAAAATTGACAAAATGAATCTGGAATTTTGTGCCGCGGAAAAATATAAAAAACAGATCTCTGCGTTATATCGCAAAACATTTCCAATCATGGAGAAGTTACCGCTTCCTTTCCTGTATCTCAGAGCGAAGCGGGGAATCGGCTCATTCCATGCAATTGTCGAAGACGGGAAATTTGCCGGATTGATTTATACCATGCGTCTGGAGGATCTGGTTTGCCTTTATTATTTTGCAATTGCGGAGAATCAAAGAGGCCGTGGTACCGGTGGAAAAGTACTCCGGATGCTTCGTGAGAGATATCCGGATTGTTCTATCGTTCTTCTGATCGAAGACACGTCAGATCCGACTGTATCAAATTATGGGCAGCGGCTCAGCCGTGTGGGCTTTTATGGACGCAGCGGTTTCCGGCAGCTGCAGATTCATATAAAAGAAGCCGGCGTCTCCTATGAACTGCTGGGTACGGATGAAGGCATTACACGGGCTGACTATCTGATGCTGATGAGGAAATTTTTTGGAGGATTTCTTTATAGGCTTCTTTATGGAAGGCAAAAGTGACATCAGTAATATGAACAAAGATAAATGTGGAAGCAGGTGAATGACCATTTTGAAAGGAGCAGCAAAAATGATTTACCGAGATTTTCAGGGAATGAAACTGTCGGCACTCGGACTGGGGGCAATGCGTCTTCCGGTCATAGACGGAGATGACGCCAGAATTGACGAGGCGGCGGCGCTTCACATGGTTGATATTGCCATGGAAAATGGTATTAATTATTATGATACCGCATGGGGATATCACGGTGAAAATTCAGAGACCGTTATGGGAAAGGCACTGGCACGGTATCCGAGGGATCAGTTCCATATTGCGACTAAATTTCCGGGATATGACGCTTCTCTCTGGGGAAAAGTTGAGGAAATCTTTAACCGTCAGCTGGAGAAACTGCAGGTAGACTATTTTGATTTTTACCTGTTTCACAATGTCTGTGAGATGAATATCGATGCCTATCTGGATGATGAAAAGTATGGTATTTACAGCTATCTGATTGAACAGAAGAAAAACGGAAGAATCCGTCATCTGGGATTTTCCTGTCACGGCAGCATGGAGGTGCTGAAGCGGTTCCTTGATGCCTATGGCAAAGACATGGAGTTTTGCCAGATTCAGCTTAATTATCTGGACTGGACGTTTCAGGATGCGAAAGAAAAGGTGAAACTGATCAGCGAGTATAATATTCCGGTCTGGGTTATGGAACCGCTGCGCGGCGGAAAACTAGCAAAACTGGATCCGGCCTATGAAGCAGAACTGAAGGAACTTCGCCCGGATGAAGAAATACCGGCCTGGGCATTCCGCTTCCTGCAGAGCGTTCCTGAGGTCACAATGATTCTTTCCGGCATGTCAAATGAAGAACAGCTGGTAAAGAACCTGAAGACATTTGAAGAAGATAAAAAGCTGAACGAAAAAGAAATGGATACCCTTCTGGGCATTGCTGACAAAATGCTTTCGGTCGGGATGGTTCCATGTACTGCCTGTCATTACTGTGTGAGCCACTGTCCGAAGGGAATCAATATTCCGTGGATGATTGAATTGTACAATGAGCACATCTATACAGGCGGCGGTTTTATCGCGCCGATGGCACTGATGGCAGTTGATGAAGACAAAAAACCGCAGGCCTGCCTGAAATGCAGAAGCTGCGAGAAGGTTTGTCCGCAGCAGATCAAGATCTCAGAGGTGCTTGCAGATCTCGCTGTCAAAGCAACCTGGTAATAAGAACCCGGCCGACCGGCCGGGTTCTTTATATGATGCGCCCGGCGGCGCACGTTGTTTTCGTCAGGGTACTGTCCCATTATTATGTCATTGCCAACTGGCTCGCTTTTGATTATACTATAAGATGTGCGAAAAGCATAATATGTTAATCCGGAGATATGATCGAATGAAAAAGCTGTTCAAAAAGCAGGGAAAAGATATAAATAACGAATTATCAACAGAAGCAGGTTCCCCAAAGACCGTCAGCCAGAAAACCGGCAGCAGGAAGACCGGCGGAAAAAAGACTCGCAGAGCAAAGAAAATCATTCTTGGCATTCTTTTGGCACTGGCCGGTATTATATTGACGTCCGGCATTGTGATATACGCAAAACTGAAGCCGCTGTACCGCGATGCAAAGGAACAGAGTTATGATATCCTCTCTGCCATGAATGAAGGTACATTCAAAATGGAGAGTGCGACGCGGATCTATGACAAGGACGGCAGTATGATCGGCCGGATCGGCTATGCTAATTATGAGTATGTGCCGGTCTCCGATGTTTCAGCCTTCGTGACAGACGGTTATATTGCAGCGGAAGATCAGAATTTCAAATTGCACAGCGGCGTTGATTATAAGGCGACGCTGCGCGCGGCGATTCAGCTGGTGCTGCATAAAGGAGAGATTACCCAGGGCGGCTCTACGATTACTATGCAGGTACTCAAAAACAATGTTCTGACACAGGAGCGGAAGTTTACCCGGAAGATTCTGGAGATGGTGCTGGCACAGGAGGTCGAGAAGAAATACAACAAAGCGCAGATAATGGAATTCTATGTGAACAGCTGCTATTACGGCAATCAGTGTTATGGGATCCAGAGTGCGTCAAAGTACTATTTCAAAAAAGATGCAAAAGATCTGACGCTGGGCGAAGCAGCGATGCTGGTCGGAACGAGCAACCGGCCGAATGCGCTGAATCCGTCTGCTGACTATAATGCCTGCCTTGAGAAGCGGGACCAGGTGCTCGGACGTATGATAACGGCCGGTTATATTACAGAGGAAGAGCGCACAGCGGCGGCAGAAGAGCGGCCGGAGATCTTTGAGTTTAAGGAGAAGGTTGACAATGAGGATGCGATGACAACCTACGCGATCCACTGCGCTGCCCTGAAGCTTCTGGAAGCAGAGGGATTTGCGTTTCAGTATACGTTTGATGACGATGCGTCTTACGACACATATCAAAAAGAATATGAGTCTGCTTATCAGGATATGACGGACCGCATTCGTGAAGGCGGTTATCAGATCGAGACATCGCTTGATCAAAAGATTCAGAAGCAGTTTCAGAATGCCGTCGATACGACGCTGGAAGAAGAGACGGAAAAGGAAGAAGACGGCCGGTTTGCTCTGCAGGCGGCAGGCGTGTGCATTGACAATGCGACCGGACTTACGGTTGCCGTCATCGGCGGACGCGGTGATGCAGGCGAATACAACCGTGCCTACCAGGCAAAGCGGCAGGCCGGGTCTGCCATTAAGCCCCTGCTGGATTACGGTCCGGCAATCAATGAGGGAATAATTTCTGCCGGGACGGTCCTGAATGACAGCAAAGTCGATTTCAACGGGTATCAGCCCCGCAACTATAATGACATCTACCGCGGAGACATCACTGCGCGTGAAGCCGTGGCCAGATCCAGCAACTCTGTCGCAGTACAGGTGCTGGAGGAGACGGGAATGCGGGATGCGCTGGAGTATCTTGGCAGGATGAAATTCCGTACGCTTTCCTATGCCGACAACCACAATCTCTCTGCAGGGCTGGGCAGTCTGACCAATGGCGTCACAGTTGAGGATATGGCGCGTGGATTTGCGGCAGTTGCCAATGGCGGGAAGATGCGTGATCCCGGCTGTATCAGAAGCATTAAGAGTGATCTGGAAGGAGAAGTTTACCAATATAAAGGAGAAGAAACAGAGATTTTTAACAGGGACACAGCGTTTATCCTGACGGATATGCTGCAGGGCGTCTGCCGGGAGGAATACGGAACCGCTTCTGAATATGTGACAGATCAGCAGTGTTATGCCGGGAAAACAGGTACGACAAATGATAACCAGGATATCTGGTTTGGCGGTTACAGCCCGTATTATACGGCAGTCACATGGGTAGGATATGATTTGCCCAGAGAGAGTGAGACGCTGGCGGATGAGAAGTATAACATACGAATCTGGTCCGCATTTATGGATGAATTACATGCCGGTCTGGAAAAAAAAGAGTACGAAATCCCTGAAACCATTCTGCTGGACGACGGATCCGGTAAATATACAAAGCCGGATTACACAGAGGATATATATAACAGCAGACCGGGCGGCAGTGACTACGTATCGGGAATGCTTCTGGATAAAATTACAGAAGAGGCATATCTGAAGCGAATTGAGGAACAGAAAGAAGCTGCTGAAGAAGCGGTAAAGGCGTTTGAAGCATTTCAGATCGAAAGTACTGCTGATGCAGACAGGCTTGAGGAAGAATACAACTATGCACTCGGTGTGGTTGAGGAACTGGAAAGTGAAGAAGAGAAGAAGCCACTGAAGGAACGGCTTGCCAGAAAATATGAATTGCTTGCCGGAGACGTTGAGACAAAGTGGCTTGCCGTTAAAGCCGCGGAAGAGGCGGAAGAGGAAGACGCCGTCTATATCCAGAATCAGGAGGATGCGATGCAGTCCGCTGAGACGGCAGATGCCAGAATTCATGATGCAAATGTGCGTGCGGCGCAGAATTACATTGATGCGCTGAACAGACGGACTGTGTATACGGATAATATCCGCAGCATAGTTGAGAGCGCCCGGAGTGCACTTGCCAGATGTGAAGGATATACAGAATACAATTCTCTTCTGAACGATCTGAATCAGGCAATCGACCATGTCGGAACAATCCCGTCGGCAGAAGAAATGCAGCGGCAGGCTGAGGAGGCAGCCCGTCTGGAGGAGGCTTCCAGACAGACAGAAGAAGACCCTGTGGTCCAGGCGATTATCACACCGGCTCCGTAAAGAAGCCCGTTTCAGGAGAGAAGGTGCGGTTCTGTAGAAATGTACATAAAAAGATCCAATATTCGGTGGATTTTACCTTGAGATGCGCAAACTGAACAGGTAAAATGAAGGCGTATAATTTAACGAAGTAAGTATGAGACGAATACGGGAAAATAATCTGACCGGCCGGTCAGCAGCAGGCAAATCCGGACGGATGCAAACATGTCCCGTAAAAGGAGAAAGACGTTGAGAAATCTGAAGAAGGAAGTATGTATCATCGGTCATAAGAATCCGGATACGGATTCCATCTGTTCAGCAATCGCTTATGCTGATTTAAAGAACCGCACGGAGGAAGGAGAGTTTTTTCCGCGTCGTGCCGGACATGTCAGTGAGGAAACGGAATTTGTTCTGCGGCATTTCGGTGTTCCGAAACCGGAATATCTGCGGGATGTCGGGACAGAGGTTAAAGAAATAGAGATTCATGAGATCGCTTCGGGAACAGCAGATCTGACTGTGCGGAAAGCATGGGAATCTATGCAGGAGCAAAAAGTTGTCACGCTTCCGATCACGGATGATGAAAAGCATTTGGAAGGGATCATTACAGTCAGTGATATAGCCAAATCTTATATGGAAATTTATGACAGCGATCTGCTTTCAGAAGCAAAGACGACATTCGGCAGTATCGCAGAGACGCTTGACGGAACGCTTCTCGTCGGAGATCCCGAAGATGTTTTTGACGAGGGCCGGGTTGTCGTGGGGGCGTTTCATCCCGATACGATGAAAAAGTTCCTGCATGAGCATGATCTGGTTATTATGGGAAACAGACCGGAGGATATGCTGGGCGCAATGGAGCTGAATGTCAGCGGTCTGGTTATCGGCCTGGATGCGAAGGTAAGCGACCTGATTATCCGCCTTGCCAGGGAACAGAATTGTGTTATCATCAGCAGCCCGCATGATACGATTACCACTGCGCGACTGATCAACCAGGCAGTACCGGTGCGGCATCTGATGAAGAAGGATGATTTGGTTCTGTTTCATATCAATGATAAGCTTAAAAAAGTCAGGAAAACGATGACCGAATACCGGCACAGGGATTTTCCTGTTCTGGACAGGGATGATCATTATTTAGGTACGATTTCCCGGCGAAACCTCATCGACGGTCATGGAAAGCAGGTGATTCTTGTAGATCACAATGAGCGCTCGCAGGCAGTTGATCACATCGAAGAAGCGGATATTCTGGAGATTATTGATCACCATCGTCTCGGTTCTCTGGAGACGATGAATCCGATTCTGTTCCGCAATGAGCCGGTCGGCTGTACAGCAACAATTATTTACAGGATCTATCAGGAACGGGATGTAGAACTGACGCCGCAGATTGCGGGTCTGCTCTGTTCCGCCATCCTTTCTGATACACTGATGTTTCGCTCGCCGACGTGCACACCGCGCGATGTGACGGCAGCACATAAGCTGGCAGAAATTGCCGGTATTACAGATATCGAGGATTATGCAAAACAGATGTTCCGTGCCGGCGGCGATCTGAAGGGAAAGACGCCGGAAGAAATCCTATATCAGGATTTTAAGGTGTTTCATGTGGACAATGTTTCCTTCGGCGTCGGGCAGGTATGCTCGCTGGATGAAGAAGAACTGGCAGAGATCAAGGAGATGATGCCGGAAGTGATGGAAAGAGCGCTGCCGGACCGCCAGATCGATATGGTGTTCCTGATGCTGACGGATATACTGGAGCAGTCGACAGACCTGCTGTTTGCGGGAGACGACAAAACAGGGGAGCTGGTCAGCAGGGCAGAGCATCTGGATGTAACAGGAAACAGTGTTTATCTGCGCAATGTGGTTTCCAGAAAGAAGCAGTTTATTCCTGCTATCATGTCTGCGCTCTCAACACACTGAGATAAAACATGATAATAGAGCCGGGCGTTATGCCCGGCTCTAAGTTGTTATACAACATATTTTTGAATGAAGGAAGCAAAGGTTTTGTGACGGTTATTGAATTTTGCATCGCCAACCTGATTGCTGCTGGAAGTGTCATCCTGATCAGCAGCCAGTGCTTTGAGAATATTGCTCAGACTGTAGTCGCCGCTGCATCTGTCGAAAATGCGGTTGACTGACTTCAAACCGCCCAGATGCCGGATCTGACAGTACATGTGGACTGCCGCGGCGCTGTTCGTATATTTATTGATACATGCGCTTACCATAACAGCAGTCTGCTCCTGGAACTGTTTGTCCTGCAGCTGCTTTCCTGTTGTGGTGGTGATCAGTTTAATAATAACAGCCTTTTCTGCAGCAGTTGGTGCCCAGTGGGTTGCCTCCCAGTTTTTCTTGAGGGCTGCTTTAATCAGACCCTTTG
>CAZRNI010000129.1:0-7271 GCA_964601425.1 uncultured Eubacterium sp.
GTTGCATGATCCCGAATCATGAGTCCCGGGAATACTGATATCAGAGATCTTCAGGGTTCCCGGAAGTGCTCCCATCCAGTTTGTAGACCTGACAGTCTGTCCGTTGTAAGTGAAGTTCCGGCTGTCATAATCATTTACCGACTTCAGCTTTTCATTGTCGCTGCTTACGATCTCGATCTGCCATTTCATTGGTGTTTTTCGCTGAACGAGCTTGTTGTTGTAGGCACTGGGTTTGTCCAGATCATTCAGGGACCAGTACTGCTCTGAAAGCTTGTTACGAATGTAATAAGTGCCGTCCTCCTGCGGAATGAACTGCCAGCGTTTGTTCATCGCATCTTCATTGCCGGATACTACATGGATCACCTGTCCTTCCTTGTAATATCCTGAACTGCTCCCTCCGTTATCTATGTCCAGACGGCAGTCGCCTGATGTTTTAGGCGTCGCATCCCTATAATGTGTATAGAAGTAGATCACATAACTGTCGTCATCCGCTTTTTCAAGATAAAACTGGGATGACCTGCCCTGATTAAAAATGTGCACACAGTTTTGGGTTTCATACCCATCCTTATTAATAGACAGCGGAGCATATGAATCCGCAGGACGGATGCGCACCTTAAGGCCGTCGAGCGCATACCCTGACAAAGCAGCTCCGCTTTCCTCTGCGAAGACATCCTGAACCCCCGGGGCTGGTATAAACGATACGGCCATTGCCACTGCAATAAGCACGAAAACCAGTTTATTGATCACCTTTGACATAGACCCATTCTCCAAATAATCGTCAGCGATTGAACTAATTCCACTTTCTGCACTATTTGCATCATCAGAACAACACGGCAGATACTGGTATTAGAAATTTAATCCTGCTTCTGATTATTATATTTCTCATCTCTTATCTCTGTCTACAAATTTCAGTGCAATCACCGCCGCTGCCGCAAAAATCACCAGAAGCAGCAGAATCCCTCCCCAGTTAAATCCAACGTTTGCAGCCGTACTGGCATAGGCACTGTTTGTGTGATAAGAACCGGACCACTGCAGAAATTTATCCCGGTATCCGTTTTGTTCTGTATAAACCAGTATTTCCTTCAGCGGCTTCTGTCCGAAGAGTTCTATGTCTTTGAATCCAACAAGTGTATTCCAAAGTGTCACCATCGGAAGTTCATTGAATCTTCCGATCGCACACAGGCTGTTCATGCCCCAGTGGGAAATGGTCGCATATTTAATCTTATCTGCAATACCCGAAAGCTGAAACAATCCACCCGAAAACACAAGCTGGAAGATCAGCAGAAACGGCATCACTGTCATCGCTGTCGTAGCCGTCTTTACAATGCATGAAATCATCAGCGCCATTATATCTGCCGCATAGGTCGTGATGAGAATCGTGATGCCGACATCCAGAATTCCCCACGGTGTGACAACACCCGGAACAGGTATTTTCACGCCGGCGATCCCCAGAATTAACAATGTCACCACTGTCTGCAGAAGGCACAGGATCAGCTGATACAACATATGCGCGGCAACATACGAAGTAATATGCAGGCCGGACCGGTGTTCCCGCTTGACAATCTCACGCTCCCGGCACACTGCCTGGATCGAGTTAAAGAAGCCGTTCCATATGCATACACAGACCAGCGCAAAGGTTCCCATGTCGGTCCCCTCCTGGGTAACAAACATATTCTCGCCGACCACAAATGTAACGACCGCTGCGATCATGGCACCGATCGGAAGCACTTTCCAGTCACTCTGATAAATAAACATCCGCAGGAATTTTTTTAAGTAAATACCGGTCTGCGCGACCCTTCCTTTGTAACGCAAGGATTCTTCTCTGATCTCAGTCATGAAGCAGCACCTTCTTTCTGCCCGGAAGTAAGACCGGCATACTTCTCGATCATCTCATCTGCACGTCCTTCTCCGCCTTCGTCCACGCGGTTGATGCTCATGACGATGTCTTCCATCGTTTCTTTTCCGAAAAACGTCCGCGCTTCCGCAGGGCTTCCGTAAAACGCAAGTCGGCCGACACGGCCGGAATCCCTTGCGAGAACAATCACCTTGTCGAACAGATCAATTACGCGGTCCGGCGTGTGCGAAACAACCAATACAATCCTGCCTTCGTCCGCAACCTGCCGCAGCTTACGGAAGATTTCCCGGGCGATTGCGCCGTCGAGGCCGGAATCCGGCTCATCCAGCACAAACAATTCCGGGTCGGTCACGAGCTCCATCGCAATTGAGATTCGGCGAAGCTGACCACCGGATTTCTTTTCCACCAGACCTTCGCTGCCTGCCGATAATCCCAACAGATCCAGCACCTCAGCAATCTTGCCTCTGCTCTCTTCCTGCGTGACATTTTTAGGCAGACGCATCTGCGCTGCGTCATCGATCGTCCGCATAACCGTATCTTT
This sequence comes from uncultured Eubacterium sp., assembly GCA_964601425.1. GTDB lineage: Bacteria > Bacillota > Clostridia > Lachnospirales > Lachnospiraceae > CADBRN01. Next base: position 2,397 of record CAZRNI010000129.1, read on the forward strand.
TCCTCTGATCAGATTTTTCTGCGGCACAAAACCAATCCGGTATTTAACGCTGTCGTAATCCCGGTAGACATCCGATCCATTCAGAAGAATCGAAGCATCTGCCTTCTCATAGCCGATCACGGCGTTGATCAGCGTCGTTTTCCCCGCGCCGGATCCGCCCAGAAGCAGGACCATCGATTTGTTCGGAATGTTCAGGCAGATATCTTTCAGAAGATACCGCTTCTTTCCGTATTCTTTTACAGTGCGCTCTCTGATATCAATGCTGAGTCCTTCACTGCTTAATGCTCTTGCATGTGATTCGGCGGTGCCGGGAATCTGCGCCGGTCTGGTTCCAGCCTCCCAGCTTTCCTCCAGCTGAACGTCCCCGCGCGGCTGATACTGCTTTCCGAAACCGATCAGCAGGAGTGGCAGCCAGTTTGCAATCAGGAAGAGAATCAGCCATCGCTTTCCGAGACCGAATATTTCCAGAATCCGCAAAAAGATCCGGATCCTGTAAATAAACAGATACAGGAAAATGATTAGAACCGTCAGCGACAGCGCGACATTGACCCGACCTTTCGGAACCACGCTCTTTGACAGGGCGCCCGCCAGAAAGACAACATCCATGATTCCGCAGAATCTGCATTCTCTGTTTAATGCAATGGATCTGCCCAGTGCAAAAAAGCGAAGGCCCGGAATCCATGCGTTCCACGGCTTCTCCCAGCCAAGCTTTCCTGCTATGCTCCACAGTGCACCCGAAAAGAGCATCCATTCAAATAAAGCCGTCACGATACTTGTCCAATGCAGCTGCATTTTTCATCCCTTTCTTTTCTTCATGTTTCTATACAGGCGCCACGCAAGGAATACGCTGACGCAGTAGCCGGCAATTCCCAGCACCAGAAAGAGCATTTTTACAGTCATATTATCACCTGTAAGTGCAGACGCTGTACACATCAGACAGGAGCCGATAAAGAGAGCGATGACCATACACGCCCGGATCACATATCCGGTCAGACGGTTAACCGTATTTAGTGCTTTCTCTTCAAAACTAAAGTCGGTGCGCACCTTGATCTGCCCCTTCTCCAGCATATCAAGCGCCTCAGCCGTTTTGGTCGAAGAGTCTGTAACGCCTTTGAACAGCTGCAGCAGTTTTAAGGCGATATCAGGGTTCATCTCTCCGGGATTCTCAAGATTAAGATTAAAATCAAGTCCGGTATCCACCTTGTTCATGAAATAATTCAGGATATTCACATTGGGACTCAGTGTCTTAATGGTTCCCTCAATTGCAATGATTCCGCGTGAAAGATTTGTGAGGAACGGATCTATCTTATAGTTTTCATCCTGCAGATTTGTGAGGATGGTGCTCAGAAGATCTCCCAGGTCAAAGTCACCGAAATCTGCTCCCGTGTACTGGCCGCACATTCCCTCACACATCTCAAGCAGCGCGCCGTGGTTGATTTCCCCAACAGGCTGTGCGACCTGAAGAACCGTGCGCTTGAGGCCGTATGCATCCTGCATTACCACTGCGGTGACAATGTCAATGAGGCTCTGGCGCTGTTTCGAGGAGAGCAAACCCATCATACCAAAATCAATCCACTCGATATTGTAATCCGGAAGCGGAAGTTCCTGTTCAGGTTCAGCAACTGATGCACGGGTGACCGGCCCCTTAAGCAGTACATTGCCGGAGTGAGGATCTGCATGATAGAAACCGTCTTTAAGAACCTGATCTGCAAAGTTATCTGCCACCAGTGCGGCGATCCGTTCGCGCTCTTCATCATCCAGCGTATTCAGAAAATCAATATCACTGACTTCTGTACCTGTGACAAAAGCCTCTGTGAGGACTGCCTCACAGGTCAGTTTACGGTAGCACTTCGGACTCTCGACGCCCTCGCGTCCGGTATTATTCTCCCAAAAACGCTCCAGATTATTGGCTTCGTTGGTAAGATCAAGTTCGATCTTCGAGGTGTTCTCGAGTTCCACGATCATACCCTTGATATCAATGCCGCCGGCATCTTTCTTAACGAACTTGTCAAGAATCTTCTCAATCAGGGCAAAATCACGTGCGACCGTATCCACAACACCGGGGCGGCGCACCTTGACAGCTACCACCGTTCCGTCAAACAACTCTGCCTTATGCACCTGCGCAATCGATGCAGATCCCAGTGGCTTGTCATCAAAAGAAGCGAACAGTTCTTCTGTCGGCTTGCCCAGATACTTCTCGATCTGCGCGTGAACGGTCTCCGGATCCATGGGGGCAACATTTGAGCGAAGCTTGATAAGTGCATCACAATAATCGGCAGGAATATACTCCGCCTGCTGGGAAGCGATCTGTCCGATCTTGACAAAAGTCGGTCCCAGATCCTGTAGAATATTCGCAACAATCTCCGGTGTAATGCCGTCATCGTAATTATACTTATTCAGAACGGCAAGTATTTCCTTCAGCCTTCCGCTGGTATCCGGTTCTGCTTTTTTGGCATCCTTGCGCTGTTTAATCAGCGCCTTTATAAATCCTGACATTGATAATCTTACCTCCTTACTGTCTCACAAACCCGTTATAAAAGATTCTTTCGTTCCCTCAAAGCTTTTCAAAACACTTCAGCAGATCTTCCATCTTTCCACCTGTTGCATATATGGTGATGTTTAATACAAAATCATCTTTCAGAATATAGAATTCGATGCACTCCTGTTCTCCCTTTTCCGTTTCACTGCTGTGCATGATCGCCGGATGCTCTTCTCCTCCCAGCGCAACCGTATCGCATATCATTTCTTCTTTATCATCACCCAATAATTGATAAGTTTCCCTCAGATTTTCCATCTTCCTTTCAACCAGTTCCTTCTCGTTGAGTCCGGTCTCATCATCTTTCACCGATCCGACAACAACTGAGAAGCATGTATAAGATTCGTCAATGCTGCAGCTGTAATAAATGCCGCCCCATCCTTCCGCGTAGCCCTCGCTGATCGAAAGGGGCTCCTTCGTTTCCGCGGCTTCATCGTTATATCTCACAAACGTCGCGCCATCCGGCGCTGTTACTTTATAGCCAAAAAATTCGTTCGTATAAACTCCGTCCTTCAGATTGCCATTCAAAAGCGCGTTTTTCTCTTCGCTCAGATTTTGTACGGCTTTGGGAACTTCTTTGCTTTCATTTTCTTCTTCGGATACTTCTTCTGATAATGTCTGTGCCTCAGATGAAGCTTCCAGTACACTTGCCGCGCCTCCGTCCCCGCATGCAGCTAAAGAGATTCCAAGAATGCCTGCTAATAATAACGTCATGATTTTCGTTTTCATATTGATTTCTCCTTTTTATTGCTAAATCACATGATATAACATCCCTGCACAGCATTTTTGATAACAAGTATCGCTTCCTGATGAAACAGCGCGCAGAGATCTTTCGCGATCTTTTGAATGATCTCTTTTTCCGCGTCGATCAGAGTCAGAACCAGCGACTTCTCTTCTACATATTCGCCGTTTTCATGGAAATATCCGCCTTCTTCCATTCCCACTGAAAACGGAACATGATATATAAAGCAAAGCTTCTTCAGTTCCTCCAGATATCTTTCTGTTTCAAACATCTGCTCCTTTGTCTCGGAATCGTTTAATCCTATATACAGCCTGGTCTCATCCATCTCAACCACACCCTTATCTTTAGCTGCACCCACTCCCGGCATCATCTGTGATAGGATGCATTGATGTCTGCGAAGCAGCTGCTGTTTCAAAAGCAAATAATTACTACTTGCCATTTTTCCCTCCTCTAAGCAAAAGACAGTGAGGATAGTATCATAACTTTTTGAATCTTACCGAATCTGCAGAATTATAATATTCAGTCAAAGTGCCGACGGACGACATCTCTGCCGCCCGTCATATCAAAATCTCATATCTGAAATATCAGTATCTGCTCTGTTTTATCCCTTCTCTTTCATCTCCTCACAGAAATGATCAGCTTATCATTTCCGATAATCGTTATAGAGATTATAAGTATATATTTGATTTTAACACCAAATCGCTCTGTTGTGTTGCTTATTTTATTTAAATCATTTTATTCAGTTGCTTCATTTTCTTTCTGTTTTTATTGCCGGCTCTTCCGGATATCAGGCTCATATCCTACTGAGGTTTGACCGGATCTGTTTGCCAAATGTACCGCCCTCGTCGTTGAGCGCGTGGCTGCGTGCGAAGGCCATAGCTGTCACGAACACTGCATCCAGGTTTTTCTCGCATGTCCGGATACGGTAAAAGCCCGGAACCACAAGTTTGCTCACTACGCTGTGCTGCCGGGCGTCAATCCCGGTTATAATGATCCATACGCAAAGTCTTTCCCCATCGTTCCGGATCCTCAGCTTGTTAATCAGATCAAATAATTGTACAGTATGATCTTATGCTTCGCAAATAAAATCAGCGGCATCACTGCCGCTGATTTTAATGAGGGGAAAGGTTTTATATCCATCCAGATTATCCGTTGATTTCGGAGATCTGGTAGGTTGCATCGTACTGGTCCGTGAAGGTTCCGTCTTCATTCACGTAGTACTCGACTCCATCCTGATCTGTGTAGGATCCGTCTTCATTCTCCATGATGGTTACCGGACGGCCGGAACCGTCTGATACAAGACCGATGACTTCTTCGTCCGGTGCACTCTCGTTCATCCATGTTGTGTAGGTGCAGCCATCTTCATCACTGAATACGCCGCCGCCATTTTCATAAAATCTGTTGCCGGATCCGTCGTAGAATACGCCGTTGCTGCCTGTGATGTTGACCGGACGGCCGGAGCCTTCAGAGTAAACCAGATATGTCTCTGCCGGCGCTGCAGCCACTTCATCTGCATTCGTTTCCTGTGCTTTTGTCTCTTCCTTCTTTGTTTCCTGCTCTGTTTTCTGAGCCGGTGCAGGTGTCGGAGCCGGTGCTT
>CAZRNI010000130.1:0-6942 GCA_964601425.1 uncultured Eubacterium sp.
CCAAACCGAACATTTAAATGTCTGAAATGTTAAAGCTGGTTGCGAAATCTAAAATATATGCAAGGCGATTACACCGTAAAAACCTTTTTTGCTCTGGATTGAAGAGTATCACATAACGGACAAAATGTCATTGCGGAAAGAACACGATGTCTGTTACCAGTTGACAAAATGTCCACTATGATATATGATGGATAAGTAAGAAGGAGGCGCGCTATGGGAAAAGTAAGGGCCAGAACAGATGGTGAACTTGCTGCCAGAAAAAAGGAGATTCTGGAATCGGCGAAAAAACAGCTGATGACGATGAATTATGATGATATCACTCTGGCGACGATTGCCGAAACGACATCTGTTTCCAGACCGACGATGTATAGATACTATGAGAAGAAGGAACTGGTATTTATCGAGCTTCTGGTACAGGAATATGTTGAGTTTGAGCGGGAGCTCCAGATCTTTCTGAAAAGGAAGATGGCGAGGAAGACCTTTTGCAAAAAACTGGCGTCTATGCTCTGGAAGCATCAGGTCCTGCTTAAGCTGCTTTCGCTGCAGCTGCCAATCTGGAAGCGGGAATATGATGCACAGATGCTGGAAGATTTCGTCCTGCAAAGCAAACAGTATCAAAGAACGCTAGGTGCGGTTCTGGAAAAGCAGTTCCCGGATGCGTCACCTGAGGCACGCAACATGTTCCGGATCCAGTTTTCGGTGTATTGCAATTCGATTTATGTAATAGAGCACCTTCCGGAAGCGATGATGCGGGCCATGGAAGATCAGCAGGTCTTTGACCGGATCCCGGGAGGAGAAGAGACCTGTTTTGCAGGCTTGATGCTGCTGAGCGCCGGCCTGGAAGGATAACAGGTTCATATATGAAGAACACAACTTCTAAGAAAGTCGAAGAAAGGATATGCATTATGAAAAAATTAGGATTTGGCATGATGAGACTTCCGGTTCTTTCCGGACCAACCGATTTTGACTACGAACAGATTAATAGGATGGTGGATGCTTTCCTGGATGCCGGGTACACTTATTTTGACACCAGCTTTGTCTATCATGAAGGGAAAAGTGAGGAAGCAACGAGAAAGGCACTTGTAGAGCGCCATCCAAGGGATCGCTATACAGTGGCCACAAAGTTCCCGACCTTTATGCTGATCCCGGAAGAGAAGATCGAGGAGACATTCCGGAGCCAGCTTGATCATCTGGGAGTGGATTACATCGATTACTACCTGCTTCATAACATCCAGAATGTCTACTATGACGGATATGACGGGCTGGGCGGCATCGTCAAGACAACACATCTTTTTGATCATGCTAAGAAGTGGAAGGAGAATGGAAAGATCCGCCATCTGGGCATTTCCTTTCATTCTTCCGCAAAGCTGCTTGACCGCATCCTGACTGAGCATCCGGAGATCGAGTTTGTCCAGATTGCGCTCAATCCGATCGATTGGGACAGTGAACTGGTACAGGCAGGCCTGTGCTATGATGTGATCCGTAAGCATGGACGAAAAGTTATCATCATGGAAGCTGTCAAAGGCGGCGGACTGGCAAAGCTGCCTGCAGAGGCGGAAACCATTCTGAAAAACATCCACCCTGATTGGAGCATTGCTTCCTGGGCTGTGCGGTTCTGTCTTGAGAAGGAAGACGTTATCACTGTGCTTTCCGGCATGAGCACGATCGATCAGGTGCTTGATAATGTTAAGACCTGTGATGGAGCAAAGACTCTGACGGAAGAAGAGCATAAAGCGCTGAGCCAGGCAATGGAGATCTACAGGGAGAGCGCACCAATCAGGCAGAGCGAGATCGATGAATATAAGGGGATTCTGTATCACGGTGTTCCCGTAACGGCCATTCTTCAGGCTTACAGCATCTGCCAGATCCAGCCGGATCCCGGCTTTTCGGATGACAACAACTATTTGAAAAATGCTTTTGCGGAAGCTGAGCATGTGGATTTCAGCAAGGGCCTTGCGAAACAGACCGTATTTACAAAAGACGGAAAGGACATCACAGAAAAGGTAGAAAAAGCTGTGAAATGGCTGACAGAACACACATTTTAAGGTGAATGCGCATCGATACTCACCAGTGGCCGGTGGAGATTTCTCTGCCGGCCCTTTTTTGCTACCGATGGATATAATTAAAACAGACGCAATAATTTTACGTTTGAAGGACTAATGACACTGACTTCCGGCTTCCTGTCAGTTGTGATATAAAAGGTAATATTAGAAAAATCAGATTGCGTATAAAAAGATTATCATGTATGATAAGCAAAGGTAATTCTGACCAAAATGTATGAATACGGAGGTTTTTCACAATGTGTGGAATCGTAGGATATATTGGGACACAGCAGGCTGCACCGATCCTGCTTGAGGGACTTTCAAAGCTTGAGTACCGCGGATATGATTCTGCGGGTATTGCAATCCGGGACGGCGAAGAGCTGGCTGAAGTTGTAAAAGCTACAGGAAAACTTCGCAACCTGTCAGAAAAGACAGATGAAGGCAGGGCAGTTCCCGGCAACTGCGGTATCGGTCATACCCGATGGGCAACACACGGTGAGCCGAGCAAAACCAATGCACATCCGCATGTCAGCGGAAACTGCACCGGCTCCGGTTCCGGCGCAGTCGAGTCAGAGGTTGTAGGCGTTCATAATGGTATTATCGAGAATTATCAGGAACTGACGGATAAGCTTTCCAGGCAGGGGTACACATTTTACAGCGAAACAGATACGGAAGTCGTAATTAAGCTGGTCGACTATTATTATAAGAAATACCAGATCGGACCGATTGATGCGATTGCAAAGACGATGGTGCGTGTACGTGGTTCGTATGCACTCGCACTGATGTTTAAAGATCATCCGGGTGAGATTTATGTTGCGCGCAAGGACAGTCCGATGATTATCGGAATGGGTGATCAGGAGACATTTGTGGCTTCTGACGTCCCGGCAATTCTGAATTATACGAGAAATGTCTATTATATCGACAATCTGGAGATGGGAAAACTCACAGCGGGCGAGGCAGTTTTCTATGATCTGAACGGCGACGTCGTTGAAAAAGAACTGACGACCATTGAATGGGATACAGAAGCGGCTGAAAAGGGCGGATTTGAGCATTTCATGATGAAGGAAATCCACGAGCAGCCCAAGGCAGTCAGTGACACGATTCATTCTGTTGTACATGACGGGAAAATTGATCTGAGCGAAGTGGGACTCTCTGATGAGGATATTCAGGGAATTTCGCAGATCTATATTGTCGCGTGCGGCTCCGCATATCATGTCGGAATGGATGCACAGTATGCGATTGAGGATCTCTCCAGAATTCCGGTCCGTGTTGAACTTGCATCGGAATTCCGCTACAGAAAGCCGATTCTGGATCCAAACGGACTCGTGATTGTGATCAGTCAGTCCGGTGAGACGGCTGATACACTGGCAGCGCTCCGTGAGTCTAAAGAGCTTGGCATTAAAACGCTTGCAATTGTCAATGTGGTCGGCAGCAGCATTGCCAGAGAGGCAGATAATGTCTTCTACACAATTGCCGGACCGGAGATCTCAGTTGCAACGACCAAGGCATATTCTGCGCAGCTTGCGGCATGCTACACACTTGCTCTGCAGTTCGGCTTTGCAAGAGGAACGCTCGCGGAGGAAAAATATGATGCGATGATTGCCGAGCTGCTGACAATCCCGGACAAAATCAGCCATGTATTCAATGACAAAGAGCGGATCCAGTGGTTTGCCGCCAAATTTGCCAACGAGAATGACATTTTCTTTGTCGGCCGTGGAATCGATTATGCGATTTGTATGGAAGGCAGTCTGAAAATCAAGGAGATTTCCTATATTCACAGTGAGGCTTACGCGGCCGGTGAGCTGAAGCACGGTACCATCAGCCTGATTGAGGATGGTACGCTTGTCATCGGCGTGCTTACACAGAGTGAGCTTTATGAGAAGACCATTTCCAATATGGTCGAGTGCAAGAGCCGGGGCGCTTATCTGATGGGGCTTACAACGTACGGCAACTATTCGGTGGAAGATACTGCCGATTTTACCGTTTATATTCCGAAAACAGATGAGCATTTTGCCGCATCGCTGGCGGTTATTCCGCTGCAGCTGATGGGATACTATCTCAGCGTTGCGCGCGGTCTGGATGTTGATAAGCCGCGTAATCTGGCGAAGAGTGTTACGGTGGAATAAAGCAGACAGACAGCAGCAGAGATATTATGGAATGGATTGCGGAGCGATCTATGAAATCACAGGAAATTGAGATACTGAATACAATGCAGGGTGCCATCTTTGATCTGGACGGCACCTTGCTGGATTCTATGGGAATGTGGAGTCAGATCGATGTTGAATTTCTGGCAAAGCGCGGAATACCGCTGCCGTCTGATTATCAGGCGGCTGTTACTCCCATGCCTGCGCTTGATGCAGCGTATTATACCATTGAGAGATTCGGACTGGCGGAATCACCGGAGGATTTGATGGCGGAGTGGGCAGAAATGTCTTATTGCCATTACCGGGATGATATTCCATTGAAGCCGTATGCGCTGGAATATGTAAAAATGCTGCATGAAAAAGGTGTCCGGATGACAATTGCGACATCATCTGCCATTGAGTCAGTTGTTGCAGCATGCAGGCGGACACAGCTCCTTCCATATATCCGGCAGATCATCACTTCGGCAGAGGTCGGCAAAACAAAGGAGTATCCGGATATTTATCTGGCGTGTGCAGAGGCAATTCATACTTCGCCTGAAAACTGCGTGGTATATGAGGATATTATTGAGGGTATAGAATCCGCCGGCCAGGCGGGCTTTTTTACGGTTGGGATTCTGGAACCGGGCTATGCAAAGCAAAAATTGATCAGAGAGCGGGCAGATTGCGTAATCAGTTCTGTTTCGGAACTGCTGCAGCAGCCCTTTGTGTCCGAACGGCTTTGAGAAGCCGGATTCAGACAGAAACAGAAGCAGGAAGGACACGGGAAGAATAACAGTGTCCGCACAGGAGGAGTTATTGACATGGCAAAAGATAATTACGGTGCTGAAAGCATACATGTGCTGGAGGGACTGGAGGCTGTGCGTGTCCGTCCGGGTATGTACATCGGCAGCACCGGGCGGAAAGGTCTCAATCACCTGATCTATGAGATTGTTGACAATTCCGTGGATGAACATCTGGCAGGATTTTGTTCCAGAATTGAGGTGATCCTGGAAGCTGACGGATCCTGTACGGTTTCAGATAACGGACGCGGCATTCCTGTAGATATGCATGAAAAAGGGATCCCCGCCGAGCGGCTGGTATTTACGACACTGCATGCCGGCGGTAAATTCGATAATGATGCATATAAGACCAGCGGTGGTCTGCATGGAGTGGGCTCTTCAGTTGTGAATGCCCTGTCCAGATATCTGGATGTCCGGATCAGCCGCGGAGGTAAAGTGTATCATGACCGCTATGAGCGCGGTGTACCAGTAGAGAAACTGGATAAGGGTTTGCTGCCGGTGATCGGAAAATCCAAAACAACAGGAACAACGGTCAATTTTCTGCCGGATGATGAGATTTTTGAGAAGACACGGTTCAAGTCTGATGAAGTGAAAAGCCGTCTGCACGAGACGACCTACCTGAACCCGGAACTGACCATTGTCTTCATCGATCGCAGGGATGGAAAAGAGGAAATTACAGAATATCATGAACCTGAAGGAATCATCGGTTTTGTAAAAGAAATCAACAAAAACAAAGAGGTGATCCATCCGCCGGTATTTCTAAAGGGAGCTTCTGAGGGAATCGAGATAGAAATTGCGTTCCAGTATGTGAAGGAATTTCAGGAGACTGTTCTGGGATTCTGTAATAATATTTATAACTCGGAGGGCGGAACGCACATCACCGGATTTAAAACGCAGTTTACGACGGTGATGAATAACTATGCCAGAGAGCTAGGAATCCTGAAAGAAAAAGATGCAAACTTTACCGGCGTGGATATCCGGAACGGTATGACGGCGATTGTTTCCGTGAAGCATCCGGATCCGCGTTTTGAGGGGCAGACGAAAACAAAACTTGACAATCCGGATGCCTCCCGCGCCACCGGCAAAGTGACCGGCGACGAGATGGTGTTGTTCTTTGACAGAAATCTGGATGTGCTGAAGGAAGTGCTCGCGTGCGCGGAGCGCGCTGCAAAGATTCGCAAAAACGCGGAAAAAATCAAGACAAACCTGCTTTCGCAGCAGAAGTATTCCTTTGATTCCAACGGAAAACTGGCAAATTGCGGCAGCAGAGATCCGTCGAGATGTGAGATTTTTATTGTTGAGGGTGATTCGGCCGGCGGCTCTGCCAAGACAGCAAGAGACCGGAACTATCAGGCGATCCTTCCGATCCGCGGTAAAATCCTGAACGTTGAAAAGGCCAGCATGGACCGGGTTCTGGCAAATGCAGAAATTAAATCCATGATCAATGCATTTGGATGCGGATTTTCAGAAGGATATGGAAATGATTTTGATATCAGCAAACTGCGCTATGATAAAATCATTATCATGGCCGATGCGGATGTAGACGGCGCACATATCTCAACACTGCTCCTGACGCTGTTTTACCGGTTCCTGCCGGATCTGATCTACGAGGGACATGTCTATATTGCCATGCCGCCCCTCTATAAAACTGTTCCGGCGCGGGGCGAGGGCGTTTACCTGTACGATGATAAAGCACTGGAGAAATACCGGAAGGAGCATCGCGGGTCAAAGTTCACATTGCAGCGCTTCAAAGGGCTCGGGGAAATGGATCCGGAACAGCTCTGGGAGACAACGTTAAATCCGGAGACCAGAAGACTCCGGCGTGTCGAGATTGAGGATGCGCGAATGGCGACAGAGGTAACCGAGACACTGATGGGCTCTCAGGTGCCGTCGCGTAAAGCCTTTATTTATGAGCATGCACAGGACGCTGAACTGGATGTTTAAAGAGGAATACTATGCCACAGAAGACGGAAGAGC
>CAZRNI010000130.1:6952-7212 GCA_964601425.1 uncultured Eubacterium sp.
GCAGATTATCCGGACAGAATATTCGGAGATCATGCAGAAATCATATATTGACTATGCGATGAGCGTCATCATTGCACGTGCACTGCCCGATGTCCGCGACGGACTGAAGCCGGTGCAGCGGCGCACCCTGTATGATATGATGGAGCTCGGCACTTATTATGACAGGCCTTACCGGAAATCCGCCCGTATTGTCGGGGATACGATGGGTAAATATCATCCGCACGGAGACAGCTCTATTTATGATGCGCTCGTAGTGATGG
>CAZRNI010000131.1:0-2534 GCA_964601425.1 uncultured Eubacterium sp.
CTTGTGACAGTCATTGGGATGAATGACAAAATTGCCAAGCTGGCGGTGCAGGTGCTGATCATCATTGCGAATTACATTCTGAGCAAGCTGGTGGTGTTCCGTAAGGATAAGAGTAACTGACAAGTTTCATGCAGCTTTATTGGAAGGAGTCTTTTATGCAGAACGAAGTGATACAGAGTCGAAAACACAGTATTTCTCTGCGCGTCCGCGCGCTGCTTGTGCTGCTTGCACTGGTAATCGGGATGTTGACGATTGCCCCGCAGCAGGCGCAGTCAGTACAGGCCGCGACGATTCCGGGAGACCGGATTCTGGGGGTGCCGTATATCAATCAGCACCTCGGTCTGTGGGTTCCGGCACAGCACGATTATACGAATGCCTGGTGGGCAAACCAGAAATTTGAGGGCTCTACCAGAACATTGAGTACAAATGGCTGCGGTTTTGCCTGTGCGGCAATGGCGATTTCTTATATTCGAGGCGGCGCTGTTCTAAATCCGGTGGAGATCATGACGCGTGCATGCGGGTTCAACGGCGTGGCCGGTGACCGCGACTGCGGCGTGAAATCAGCCGCAAAATACGGAATCCGTGCGGAAACTGTTGCCAGTCCCGGCAAGGCACGGATTATCAGTGAAATACTGGCCGGAAATCCGGTGATGGTACTCGAACAAAAGTCCAAATTCGGCGGCGGCGGCGGACATTTCATTTTGCTGATGGGATACCGCAACGGAAAATTTGCGGTCTATGATCCGAGCAACCAGATGATGGCGTGGGTGTGTGACCAGATCACACACACCTGGAAGGAAGTCAATGACGGCGCATGGCGTATTAACAGTTCTGCGGTAGCAGGCGAGTATACGATCTTTTATGCATCCAATAAGCTGGTTCAGGTCGGAAGCGATTTCTACCTGCAGAATGCAGACGGACAGAATCTGACCGGATTCCAGTATATCGCGCAGAATGACAAAACCTGTTATTTCGGCACGGACGGAAAAATGGTATTCGGTCCCCAGAAGATCGGTAATTACTGGTATTATTTTGACACATCCACCGGTGCGATGAAGACCAATGCGTTTGTGTCATTCAACGGAAAGACCTGCTACTATAATGCGAGCGGACACGCTGTCACAGGTCTTAAGGTAATCAACGGAAAACGTTATTACTTCAAGCCGTCGAACTATGCGATGGTAAAAAGTAAATTTGTTAAAATACCGGGCAAGAACCGCACCAGTTATTTCAATAAAAAGGGACAGGCGGTAACCGGTCTGAAAAAGATCAAGGGACGCTACTATTATTTCAGCAAAAAAGTCGGCGCAATGGCGAAGAATAAATTTGTTTATATTGCGTCCAAACACAAGACCTGTTATTTTAACAAGAAGGGCCGCATGGTCTACGGCAGAAAAAAGATTAAAGGCAAGTGGTACACGTTTGATAAGCGGACGGGGGCATTATTGCGCAAAGGTTGATTAGACAATAATGCCTGACAAGAAAAAAGAGACAAGGAGAAACCGTAAATGGAGAAGGAAGTCGTTTCCAGAAATTTTATTGAGCAGTATATCGATCAGGATCTGAAGGAAGGTGTTTACAATGAGGTGTGTACGCGTTTTCCGCCGGAGCCGAACGGCTATCTGCACATCGGCCATGCTAAATCTATTCTTTTGAACTATGGTCTGGCACAGGAGTACGGCGGGCAGTTTAATCTGCGCTTTGACGATACAAATCCGGCAAAAGAGGAGATCGAGTTTGTTGAGTCGATTCAAAAGGATATTGAGTGGCTTGGCGTGGACTGGAAAGACCACCTGTATTTTGCGTCAGATTATTTTGAACAGATGTATCAGGCTGCAGAGGTGCTGATTAAAAAAGGGAAGGCATATGTCTGTGATCTGTCAGCTGAGGAGATCCGTGAATATCGCGGCACGCTGAAGGAGCCGGGCAAGGAGAGTCCTTACAGGAACCGCAGCGTCGAGGAAAATCTGGATCTGTTCCGCAGAATGCGTGCCGGCGAGTTTGAGGACGGCAGTCATGTGCTTCGTGCCAAGATCGATATGGCGTCTCCGAACATCAATATGCGTGATCCGGTTATCTACAGGATTGCACATCTGTCGCACCAGCGTCAGGGGGATGCGTGGTGTATTTATCCGATGTATGATTTCGCACACCCGATCGAGGACGCAATTGAGGGAATTACGCATTCAATCTGTACGCTTGAGTTCGAGGATCACAGACCGCTGTATGACTGGTCAATCCGCGAGACAGCTGACGAAATGCATTATCCGTCTACGCCGCGTCAGATTGAATTTGCAAAGCTCTATCTGACCAATGTCGTGACCGGTAAGCGTTATATCAAAAAGCTGGTTGCGGACGGCGTCGTAGACGGCTGGGATGATCCGCGCCTTGTAACAATTGCAGCGCTGAAGCGCCGCGGATACACGCCGGAGTCGATTCAGCGTTTTGTGGAACTGTGCGGCGTCGCAAAAGCAAACAGCTCTGTTGATTACGCGCAGCTTGAGTTCTGTATTCGTGATGATCTGAAACTGAAA
>CAZRNI010000131.1:2544-7194 GCA_964601425.1 uncultured Eubacterium sp.
ATGATGGCAGTACTGGATCCGGTCAAGGTTGTGATCGACAACTATCCGGAAGGACAGATTGAATATCTGGATGCGCCGAACAATAAGGACAATGAGGTGCTTGGCTCGCGTAAAATTCCGTTTGCGCGGGAATTGTACATCGAGCGCGAGGATTTCATGGAAAATCCGCCGCGTAAGTATTTCCGCATGTTTCCGGGAAATGAAGTGCGCCTGATGTATGCATATTTTGTAAAGTGCAACGAAATTGAAAAGGATGCGGACGGTAATGTGACGGTGATTCACTGCACCTATGACCCGGAGAGCCGCGGCGGCGAGAGCCCGGACGGAAGAAAGGTGAAGGGAACGATTCACTGGGTTGCAGCACCGACTGCTTTCCAGGCAGAATGCAGACTGTATGAAAACCTGATTGATGAGGAGAAGGGTGTTTATAATGAGGACGGTTCCATGAACCTCAATCCGGATTCTCTTAAGATCATGAAGGACTGCTATCTGGAGCCGGCGCTTGCTGAGGCAAAGGCATATGATACCTTCCAGTTTGTGCGGAACGGATTCTTCAATGCGGATCCGAAGCTGTCTGAGCCGGGCAAGCCGGTGTTCGGACGGGTCGTGTCGCTGAAGAGTTCGTTTAAGCTGCCGAAGGGGCAGGCCTGACAATTCCAGAAGTGCTAAAGGCTTGTGTAGATTGTTTGCATAGTACATATAATTTGAGAAGTACAGGAAGAAAAAAGGGGAGGAATACAGAACATGAAGGACAAAATCGGCGGGTTCTCCCGATCTGCAATAACGCTGGCGTTAGCCATACTGCTGTTTGTTGTGACGGTGGCGGGGGCTGCAGTCAGTGTTAAGGCGGATACGGTTACGGACGGCTGGGACAGTACCGGCTCGAAGTATTATGTGGCTGGCAAGATGGTGACGGGCCAGAAGTATATTGACGGATTCTGGTATTATTTTGACAAAGAGACAGGGGACGCCGTTAAAGGGGATTTTGTCGAAATTAAGAAGAAGAAAAAGACGAAGACCTGTTATTACGATGCGGATGGTCATGCCGTTTCCGGTGAGGTGAAGATCGGGAAGTACTGGTATTATTTTGACACAAAGACTTATGGCATGAAGGTCAAGGACTTCCAGAAGATGGAAGACGGCCGGACCTGTTATTTTAATAAAAAGGGTCATCGTGTCAAGGGTGAGAAGAAGATCGGGAAGTACTGGTATTATTTTGATAAGCAGACCGGTGCGATGGCAGTTAAGACGGCTGTGGAGATCCCGGGCAAGAACAAGACTTACTATTACAACAAGAAGGGCCGCCGTGTCACGGGCAGTTTTAAGAATGAAGGAAAGTGGTATACGCTGAACGAGAATTCCGGGTCGATGAAGCAGACGGTTATCACGATCGATGCAGGACATCAGCGCAATGCGAATACCAACCATGAGCCGATCGGCCCGGGCGCAAGTGCAACTAAGGCCAAGGTTACAGGCGGTGCGCAGGGCGTGGCAACCGGCAAGGATGAATATGTTCTGACACTGGAGATTGCGAAGCTTTTGAAGACGGAGCTGAAATCCCGCGGATTTAAAGTGAAGCTGACACGTACGACACATGACGTAAATATCAGCAACAGCCAGCGCGCAAAGAAGGCGAACAAGGCAAAATCCGCAGCGTATGTTATCCTGCATGCGGATTCGGACGGATCTTCTTCGAGCGGCGCACATACGATCTGCAATACGAAGTCAAACCGTTTCTGCGGAAGCCGCTATAAACAGAACCGGCTGCTGGCAGAAAAGGTTATTACATCTTATGTAAAAGCGACCGGATTCCGGAAGATCGGCGTGGTTGAGCGCGATGATCTCAGCGGCCTGAACTGGAGCAAGGTGCCGACCTGTTTCATCGAGATGGGATTCCTCTCCAATCCTTCCGAGGACCGCGCAATGTCAAATAAGGCTAAGCAGCTGAAGATGGCAGAGGGTATCGCAGACGGAATTGAAAAATTCCTGAAGGCACAGCAGTAAATCGTAAAGAGAACGTGAAAACCACGTGGAATAATGCGTAAAAGGTAACATAAACAAAAAACGCGAAAGGAAACAAGAGAACTACGGTTGGTGGATTGAAGAAAGGGGAACTGTTTTGAGAGAAGCATTATATCAAACAGCGAAACGAAGAGGTATCATCCTGATGTGCCTGATGTTGGGATTTGGATTTGTCGGCGGCGATCTTGCCTTATCAGCAGTCAGTGTTGCCGCTGCGGAAGAAGTGACCGATGGCTGGGATGAATCCCACACACATTATTACAAGAACGGCAAGATGGTCACCGGAAAGAAAAAGATCGGTAAGTACTGGTATTATTTCAATAAGAAAACCGGTAAGATCACAAAAAACAAGCTGATCTGTATTGATAAGAAATCAAAGAAGTACTGCTATTATGATAAGAGCGGTCACGCTGTAACGGGCGAGCAGAAGATCGGAAAGTACTGGTATTATTTCAAATCAAATTATTCCATGGCGAAAAGCAGTTTTGTGTCCATCAAACTGCAGGACGGCGTCTATAAGATGTGTTATTACAACAAGAAGGGCCGCCGCGTCAACGGCCTGAAGACGATCAAAGGAAGTTATTATCTCTTTGATACGAAGACAGGTGCTGCAAAGGTCGGATTCCAGAAGGTAACGCGTAACGGAAAGACCTATATGTGCTATTTCGATGATAATGGAAAAATGGTGCTCGGCGACAAGACGGTCGACGGTGTTACATATTCCTTCAACAAATCCACAGGAAAATTTGTCGATCTGATGATTGCACATGCTTCCGGCAATGAGTTCGGCGGCGGTTATCACGGCACGGCGGGTGATCAGACCGGTACGGAAGTCTGCATCAGAAGCTGGTACAACCGTCCGTGGAATGTTGTCCTGCGTCCGAACAATTCCGTTTTGGCGGATAAGATTGCCACCGCAATGGAGCGCGCGACAAAGAATGATAACATCGGCTACGATATGGGCGACCGCAATACACTTCTGAAATATGCAAAGAAAGTGGGTTATGATCCCGGTCTTGTGTCGGTTCCGTGTGAGACGGACTGCAGCGCGCTTGTTTCACTGGCCTGCATGTATGCGGGAATCCCGCAGTCTGCTCTGATGTATGACAGTTCAAACAGTGCGACGACAGGCGTACTGCGCAGCAAACTTCTGAGCACCGGCAAGTTTACACAGTACACTTCCAGTGCCTACACCAAGAAGACAAGCAAGCTGAAACGCGGCGATATCCTGCTGCTTGAGTACGGACACACCGCAGTTGTTATCGGTAAGCATACGTTCTAATCATAAAATGATCATGCATAGATAAGCATCATCGGGATCGTTTGCTGTACATTATGCATTTGACTTCGTCTGAGAGAATACAGAGACAATATGAATAAACCCGCAGTAAAAAAAATCACAGGGATTATCCTGCGCATCGTAATCTTTGGCGCAATCTTCGCATATGGCCTGCTGCATCTTTCGTATCTGGTAAAGCCCGAGCTTTCCCATACACGGAATAACATCAGCGGCTACTATGCGGAGCCAAAAAACTCGCTGGATGTCGTTTTCATCGGCACCAGCGGGACGATGTCCGCATATGTGCCGATGCAGGCATATGAAGATTACGGATATACGTCCTATAACTTCTGTACGAATGAGCGCACGGTAGAATCCATAACATATTCCATTAAAGAAGCGCTGAAGACCCAGTCTCCGGAGCTTCTTGTTATTGATGTGCGGCCGCTGATCCGCAAAGTGACTTTGAAGCAGCTCTGGGAGGAAGGCGACACGGCGTCTGTGCGCTACAATACAGACGGATACCGCTATTCGCTGGACCGTGTGAAATTTCTCTGGGAAAACCTGCCGCACAATACCGGAAGTCTGCCGTATTATCTGGATATCATTCTGTATCACAACCAGCCGCTGAACTGGAAGAACTGGAACGGCGCTTATAAATTCATCAATCGCGGTTATAATTTCATGGGCTGGGAGGGAGATATCCCGGTACCGGAGATCAACGATGATATTGTGCCGCTGGATGAAAACCTGGATGCTTATCTGGATGAGATCATCGCGGCATGTAAACAGATCGACAGCAGGACGAAGGTACTGTTTCTCTATTATCCGTACCGGATCGCCATGTACAACGATTACATGTCTGAAAATGTAAACTATGTGCAGCAAAAGGTACAGGATGCCGGATTCCCGTTTATCGACGGTGAAGAATATTATGATGAAATCGGCCTGGATGCATCGAGAGATTTCCAGAACGGCGGACACTGGAATATTTTCGGCGCGGAAAAAATTACGACATGGCTTTCTGCGCGGCTCGTAAATGATTATGATCTGCCCGATCACCGCGGAACGCCGGAATACACGGCGTGGGACAATGACCGGACCGAGTGGGACGCGACTGTCGCGGACGAAAAGGAAAAGCTCGAAAAGATTATAAAGAAGGCAGAGAAGAAGAAAGCCAAGAAAGAGGCGAAAGCAGCGGCTGAAGCAGAAGCGGCAGACGACACCGGTGAGACAGCAGGTGCGGGAGCCGATACAGCAGATGCCGGTATGGATACAGGCACAGATACGATTACTGAGGGGGCAGCGGATTAAGATATGTCGATCCTGTCACTTCCCTTCCTGGGATT
>CAZRNI010000132.1:0-7128 GCA_964601425.1 uncultured Eubacterium sp.
ACATTCGCCCATTTTCAGACAAGTCTGAATGGGCTCTGCGTTTTTTGCACTGCAATCACACGTTTACATAGTTTTTATCTATTGTAAACACCTTCGTTCAGATATGCAAGCAGTTCTTCCTTCGGCATGTTGTCGATGCCGAGGTATGCGAGGTTGTATTTGCTGGTCTCGAAGAAATTCTTCTGGTGGAATGCGCCGGCGAGCGTGATCATGGAATCAATGATCGGTGTCGCCACGCCGTACTGCACGCCGAGATCATGATAAATCTTGCAGCCGATCGGCACGTCCTCTGTCAGGTAACGGTGATGAATGCTGTTCGGGCCGGTATTTCCCTCATTGGACGGTGCATCCAGCGGGAATACGACGTTGTCGTTGCCGTCCTTGTCCAGTCCCATATACTCCTGGGTCAGGACCGATCTTCTGGAGAAAAACATCTGCTTCTTGTATTTCGGAATGCCGACGCCGATTGCCTCGGCCAGCGCGATCTCCTCATTGTAAAATGCGTACTGTGTCTCACAGATCGACGGGCACAGGCCGTGTGAATACATGGAATATGTGGTCTTATCATGTCCGCAGAAAATGACACCCCAGTTCTCCATGGTGGAGACACCGAGAATCGTTGCCGGCACGTGAATGACCGGATTGACGTTTGCAAAGTCAATGTCAAGAATCGTCTTGCCGGCTGCCGGTCCGTCGCCCTGCGTGACGGCATCCATCGCCGGGAGGTACTTGGAGGCCTCCAGGAATGCCGGTGTATCACTGTCCGTCAGAGCCGCGCCGCGCAGAGTGATCGCACGGTATTTGACGCCGACATGCGGGAAGTTGTAGCCGTTAATATTTTCAATACGGGTACCGTACGGAGCCGATGACCATCCGCCGATGATGACCTTCTTCGTGCAGTTCGCCTCGCGCATCATCTTTCTGAGCAGCAGACAGCCGAAGTTGTCCGCAAACACCATGATGACCTGTCCGTCTTCCAGATGCGGGATCAGTTGCTCGAAGATCGGCTCATGCCCCCAGGAACCGCAGGAAACAACGATGATGCCGGCGCCTTTGACGGCCTTCTCGATATCAGATGTAATCACATCGATATAAGCCTTGCCGGAGCGCTCAAAGCTGTCGCGGTTGTGCTGCACACCGTCCAGAAGAATGCCTGTCTTCTCCAGATTTGCCAGCGATTTCTCGGCAAACGGCATGACATCGAACAGGCGCACGTCCTTTGCGCCGCCGAGCTTCGAATCCGCCGCAATGGTCTTGCCGACTGCGCCGCCGCCCAGCACGGCAATCGGCATATCCTTCAGATAAGACATATCTGCCATTTTAAGTACCCTCCAGAGAAATGATAAATAAAATCAGTAACCGGAACGCGGCCCGCATGTCCTGCCTCACAATCCGCTGAAAACAGAAGCGGGTCATTCCGAACATAAGAATCCTCTTGCATTATACGGAGAATCCTTGCCATCATTTTTGCATGATCTCTTGTATACTTTGCTTATTATCTTGCCTTAAATACACCTTTATTTACAATTATTCATCAAAACTGCATAATATACGTGGATTTGGGATTTTTATTCCGCAAAAGGAGGTTTATATATGACAGGCATTTATCACGCACCAAACCCCGACAACGTAAAATCACGTACCTTCGCGCCCGGTACCGAGGAACGTGCGCTTCTGAAAGCCGCGCTCGAGGAAGTCAGCAGCCAGAAGGTTGTGATCCCGGCGATCATCAACGGCCAGGAGGTCTATACGGATGACCGCTTTGAAGTGCGCGCACCGCACGACCACAGCCTCGTTCTGGCTGAGTGCTGCCGCGTCGGCGAGGAGGGGCTGAAGGAAGCCATCGAGACAGCGATGGCCGCCAAAGATGCCTGGGAGCTGCTTCCGCGCGAGCAGCGCTATGCGGTCTTTCTGAAGGCAGCCAATCTTGTTGAAACAAAATACCGCTATTTTCTGACGGCTGTCACCATGCTCGGACAGAGCAAGACTGCAAACGAGGCGTCCTTCGACGCACCGGACGAGGTCTGCGACCTGCTGCGCTACAATGTCTACAACATGGACCTCATTTACAACATGCAGCCGAAACAGGATCTTACCCTGATGAACCGCCTGAAATACCGCCCGCTCGAGGGATTTGTCTGCGCGGTCACACCATTTAACTTTGCATCCATCTGCGCAAATCTGCCGGCCGCTCCGGCAACCGCAGGCAATGTCGTCGTCTGGAAGCCGTCCACCAACGCCGTCCTCATCAGCTACTACCTCATGAAGATCTTCATGGAGGCGGGCCTGCCGGCAGGGGTAATTAATTTCGTGCCGTCCCGCGGCTCCGATGTCAGCAATTACGTCCTCACCGACCGCCGTCTGGGCGGATTCCATTTCACCGGATCCACCCGCGTCTTCCGCGACACCTGGAAAATGGTCGGCGAAAACATCGACAACTACCGCGCATACCCGCGTCTGGTCGGTGAGACCGGCGGCAAGGACTACTGCTTCGCAACCGAAAATGCAGATGTGGATGAACTGGTTACGGGCCTGATCCGCGGTGCATTCGAATACCAGGGACAGAAATGCTCTGCCCTCTCCCGCGCCTACATTCCGGCAAAGCTCTGGCCGGAAGTCAAGGAGAAACTGCTGGCAGAGATCAAGACCATCCGCGTCGGCGACGTCAAGGATTTCCGCGTCCTGATGGGCGCTGTCATCGACCGCCACGCCTTCAATCTGGCAGCAGAATACATCGATTCCGCAAAACACGATGAAGACGCGGACCTGCTCTGCGGCAGCTACGATGACAGCAAGGGACTGTTCATCTACCCGACCGTCATCCAGGTCAAATCGCTGAACTACAAGAGCTTCAACCACGAGCTCTTCTCGCCGATTCTCTCGATCTACGTCTATGAGAAGGACGAGTACGACAAGGTTATCGACCACTGCGCAAACTCTTCCAAATACGCTCTGACCGGCTGTATTTATACCCACGACCGCAGCGAGATCGCAGAACTCGAGTGGAAGCTGCGTGACTCCGCCGGCAACTGGAACATCAACGACAAGCCGGCCGGCGCCCTGACCGGACACCAGCCATTTGGCGGAGCGAGAGGCTCCGGCACCAACGACAAAGCCGGCAACATCACCAACATGTTCCGCTGGGTCAGCCCGCAGTCCATCAAGGAGAATATGCTTCCGTTTACCGACTACCGGTGGCCGTCGATGGCAGAAGAATAATTTATAAAAATATAATGGTGCCTGTCACCATTACCTTATCACTGAAAACTACCGTACCAAATGCAGCATGCTCCGTGAATTCCAGAGCGGAAAACAGATAGCAAAAGTACGCAAAAAACCACCCCGGAAGATCTTTTGAATCTTTCTGAGGTGTTTTAATTTGTGTATAAATCCTTCCTTTATGAACTATCAGAGAATCTTCAGACGTAGATATAATCATTCAGCTCCGGCTGCAGGCCTCCCTGCTCCATGTCCGCATACATCTTTGCGAAGGACCGCCCGTCACTGATCTCAAACTGCTCGTCGCCTGCCGCCTCATCTTCTGCTGCATCTTTGCCCTCATATTTATCCTCATGATCGCCGATGCCTGTCGACACACCCGCGGACACTTTCGTCGCACAGATCTTCGCAATGCCGTTGCGGAATTCCGCACTTTCGCGGCTGGATACGGTGATGCCGACGTAAGGCAGGAAAATGCGGTACGCGCAGAGCACCTGACAGAGCTCGCGCTCTCCCACTTCACCCGGACTGATCTTGTCATTGTTGACGATCGGACGGAGCCGCGGACAGCTTAAGGACAGCTCCGCGTGTGGGTATCTGCGGTTCAGGTAATATGCGTGCAGCGCCGTCGCCAGTGCATCCTTCCGGAAATCCGCCAGCCCGAGCAGCGCCGAAAATGCCGCGCCGCGCATGCCGCCCATCAGTGCGCGCTCCTGCGCGTCGAACCGGTATGGCCAGACACGCTTGTGTCCCAGCAGATGCAGCGTCTCATACTTCTCAATATCATACGTTTCCTGGAAGACCGTCACATAGTCCACGCCGCATTCATGCAGATACTTGTATTCATCCGTGTTTACCGGATAAATCTCAATGCCGATGTTGCGGAAATACTTCCGTGCAATCTTTACAGCCTCGCCGATGTACTTCACATCCGAGTACGTCCGGCTCTCACCTGTCAGAATCAGAATTTCCTCCATGCCGGTATCAGAGATCACCTTCATCTCATGCTCGATCTCCTCGAATGAAAGCTTCTTCCTGCGGATGTTGTTATAACAGTTAAACCCGCAGTAAATGCAGTAATTCTGACAGTAATTCGCGATGTAAATCGGCGTAAAGATGTAGACCGTATTACCGACGTGGTTCTTCGTCTCCACCTCCGCCCTGCGGGCCATCTGCTCCAAATACGGCGCCGCCGCAGGCGACAAAAGTGCCTTAAAATCCTCGATGCTGCAGGTATCGTGGCTCAGCGCGCGCTCCACATCTGCAGCCGTATACAGACTGTAGTCATAGGCGTTCATCTGTTCCAGAACCTTATCTTTCACATCCGATTCAATCACTTCCATGCCGGGCATATACTTCATCGGATCCGTCCTGCTCGACGGATCCTGCTCCAGCATATGCTTGCGCGCAAGCGCTTTCTCCGGCAGCACATCGCTGTCGATAAAATAAACCTGGGTTTCTTCGTTCATATTTCCTCCCGGTGCCTGTCACTATTCACTTCGGTGCCTGTCACCATTTATTTTTATAAATAAACCTCTGTTTCGTGAATCCGTCACGATATCACATCAATGTAAAAATCCCGTCAGCGGATCCGACGCGCTGCCGCCGCGCGCGAGCACGCGGCCCATGCCGGTCAGATAAGCCTTGCGGCCTGCCTCAATTGCAAGCTTAAAAGCATTCGCCATCTCCGGCACATCACCTGCCGTCGCGATCGCAGTATTTGCCATAATCGCAGCTGCGCCCATTTCCATTGCTTCACACGCCTGCGACGGTTTTCCGATGCCGGCATCAACGATAATCGGCAGGTCAATCTCATCGATCAGGATCTGGATCATTTCCTTCGTTGCGAGTCCCTTGTTGCTGCCGATCGGCGCTGCCAGCGGCATAACCGCTGCCGCACCGGCATTGACCAGATCACGCGCTGCGATGAGGTCCGGATTCATATACGGCAGAACAATAAATCCTTCCTTTGCCAGCACTTCTGTTGCCTTCACCGTCTCAAAGTTGTCCGGGAACAGATACTTCGCATCGTGCATAATCTCAATCTTTACAAAATCACCGCATCCCATTGCGCGGGAAAGCCGGGCAATCCGGATCGCCTCCTCTGCATTGCGCGCGCCGGATGTGTTCGGCAGCAGTGTAACGCCCTTCGGGATAAAATCGAGAATATTTTCCTGCTCCTGCGTATTCGCCCGCCGCAGCGCCAGCGTAATAATCTCCGCGCCGCCCTGCTCAACTGCCGCCTCGATCAGCTTCAGATTATACTTGCCCGGTCCGAGAATAAAACGGCTGTGAAATTCATGACCTCCTAATTTCCATGTGTCCTGCATTTTTTCTCCTCCTTTGTTATAAGATTCAATCATTCCATAAGCAGACCGTCCGAGTTCAGCCGGTTCTTGATGAGCAAGGTATTCCCTTGCGAATCTAGTACCGCTGCCAGAACGAGCGAGCGAAAGCATGTCTGCATTGGAATATTGAATCGTATATTCATATCACTGTAAAATCAGCTGTACCACCTTATTCGCCATATGTCCCGCACACACCGACACGCGCGGCGCCATCAGTCCGATCCCGTCGCCGACATCTGTCGTGCCGTCGCCGCAGACGTACAGCCTGCGGAACCGCCGTTCCGTGTGAATCGTGCCGGCGTCCATATAACCCGCCATGCCATTGCCGGAAATTACTGTGGTATCCGGGCAGGTTTCCAGCAGCGTCCGTACGAGCATGGCTTTCTGATCCGGTTTGTCAAATGCCTCACAGACCAGCGGATATGAACGGTACAGTTCAGGAATATCTGCCTCTGTCACACGCATCTGATGCAGTTCCAGATCGATCCACGGATTGATCCGCCGCAGCAGATCCGCGAGCGCCTCGGTTTTGGGGCGGCCCAGGTGCTCCACAAAATACATCTGCCGGTTCAGATTGGTCACTTCCACAACGTCAAAATCCGTCAGATGCAAATGCCCGACGCCGCTCCTTGCGAGCATCACCGCGATCTGAGAGCCGAGTCCGCCAAGTCCGGCAACCGCAACCCGGGCTGCATGCATTTTTTTCTTGATTTCCACCGGAAAACGCGCATCAAATGCACGATCCAGTTCTTCTCTTGTAATATTCACTTCCATCCGGATTCACTTCCTCTGTCTGTATTTTCCTGCTGCAGCCCGGCTGACAACGCGGGGTCGGGACAGTCGGCTGCTCCCCGCATGATCACGCAGGGCCGGGACAGTCAGCTGCGGCCCGGCTGACCATGCAAGGCCGGGACAGTCGGCTGCTGCCCGCATGACCACACAGCATCGAAGCTTCAGCCGCCTCCCACAAAATGCAGGATCTCAACCTGATCACCCGTCTCCAGCTTTACTGCGTCCAGGTGATCCTGCGGGATAATCTCAAGATTGCGCTCTACCACGACACGTTTTGGATCAAATCCAGCCTGCATCAGATAGGCCAGAATTGTCATGCCCGCCGCATTTTCCTCTTTTCCGTTAATTGTTACCAGTGTTCTCACCTCCTCACAGAAAGTGCCTGTCACCATTCATCATTTATAAATACTGTCAAATGCCGCTTTCGCGTGACAGGCGCCTAAAAAACAACAGCGCCGGACGAAAACCCTCGTACAAGGATTCCCATCCGGCGCCTTAGATTCAGTAAAAAGTGGTGCCCCCGATTTACCGAGACAACCTGAAAAGCGGTACCCAACGCAGGATACCGCTTTACAAATACAATTCTGTATTTCCCTACGTTGGCATTATCCAAATCAGGTTCCGGGTCTGGACGTAAGCGTCCACTCTCAGCCTGCCTGTCTGCAAGCTCCCCATGTCTTTTCGTATTATACTTCTGGGCTCAATTATTTGTCTATATCCTGACTTTCTCTTAATCACGGATGCTGCGGCCAGTGCTGCTCACGCTCCG
>CAZRNI010000133.1:0-7106 GCA_964601425.1 uncultured Eubacterium sp.
ATGTGCCCGATCGAGACGCCTGAAGGTCCGAACATCGGACTGATCAACTCGCTGGCATCCTATGCGAGAATTAACCAGTACGGTTTCATTGAGGCGCCGTACCGTGTCATCGACAAATCAGATCCGCTGAATCCGCGTGTCACGGATGAAGTCATCTATATGACAGCAGATGAAGAGGATAATTATCATATTGCACAGGCGAACGAGCCGCTGGACGAAGAACAGCATTTCGTTCACCGTAATGTTTCCGGCCGTTACAGAGAAGAGACACAGGCATATGAGCGCCGGCTGATCGACTACATGGATGTCTCTCCGAAGATGGTCTTCTCAGTCGCGACAGCACTGATCCCGTTCCTGCAGAACGACGATGCAAACCGTGCGCTGATGGGATCCAACATGCAGCGTCAGGCCGTACCGCTTCTGTTCACAGAGGCACCGGCTGTCGGTACCGGTATTGAGTCCAAGGCGGCTGTTGACTCAGGCATCTGTGTCGTGGCAGAAAAAGCCGGAACAATCACATTTGCTGATTCCAAGAATATCCGCATGGATAATGATGACGGCACGAAGAGCGAGTATCGTCTGTCCAAGTTTATGCGAAGCAACCAGAGCAACTGCTACAACCAGCGCCCGATTGTCAACAAGGGCGATCATGTAGAGGCAGGAGAGGTTATTGCAGACGGACCGTCCACATCAGGCGGCGAGCTTGCGCTGGGCAAAAACCCGCTCATCGGATTTATGGAGTGGGAAGGCTATAACTACGAGGATGCTGTACTGATCAGTGAGCGTCTGGTACAGGATGATGTCTATACATCAATCCACATTGAGGAATATGAAGCAGAAGCGCGTGACACCAAGCTCGGACCGGAGGAAATCACCAAAGATGTTCCGGGTGTCGGTGACGACGCATTGAAGGATCTTGACGAGCGCGGTATTATCCGTATTGGTGCGGAAGTCCGTGCCGGAGATATTCTGGTCGGCTAGGTTACGCCAAAAGGCGAGACAGAGCTGACGGCAGAGGAGCGTCTGCTGCGTGCGATTTTCGGCGAGAAAGCCCGCGAGGTAAGAGATACCTCTCTGAAGGTACCGCACGGTGAATACGGTATTGTCGTTGAGGCGCGCGTATTTACCCGTGAAAACGGCGATGAACTTTCACCGGGTGTCAACGAGGCGGTACGCATTTATATCGCACAGAAGCGTAAGATTTCTGTCGGCGACAAGATGGCCGGACGTCACGGAAACAAGGGTGTCGTCTCCCGCGTGCTTCCGGTTGAGGATATGCCGTTCCTGCCGAACGGACGTCCGCTGGATATCGTATTGAATCCGCTTGGCGTTCCGTCCCGTATGAACATCGGACAGGTGCTGGAGATTCATCTTTCTCTTGCTGCGATGGCACTGGGCTTCAATGTTTCGACGCCGGTATTCGACGGTGCAAACGAGATTGATATTCAGGACACGCTGGAACTGGCCAATGACTATGTCAATACCAGCTGGGATGAATTTACTGAGAAATATAAAGATATTTTGCGGGATGATGTTTATGCTTATCTGGATGAGCATAAAGAACACCGCAAGCTGTGGCAGGGCGTTCAGATTGCACGTGACGGCAAGGTTCAGCTGCGTGACGGAAGAACCGGTCAGCCGTTTGACGGACGTACAACGGTCGGTCACATGCACTATCTGAAGCTGCACCATTTGGTTGACGATAAGATCCATGCACGTTCAACCGGTCCTTACTCTCTTGTTACACAGCAGCCGCTGGGCGGTAAAGCACAGTTCGGCGGACAGCGTTTCGGAGAGATGGAGGTCTGGGCGCTTGAGGCGTACGGCGCATCTTATACGCTGCAGGAGATCCTGACTGTTAAATCTGATGATGTTGTCGGCCGCGTAAAGACATACGAGGCGATTATCAAGGGAGAAAACATTCCGGAGCCGGGTATTCCGGAGTCCTTCAAGGTTCTCCTGAAAGAACTGCAGTCTCTTGCACTGGATGTACAGGTGCTCAATGAAGACGGAGACGAAATCAAGCTGATGGAGTCTGTTGACTATGGCAACACCAGTCTCCGCTCAATCATCGAAGGTGACCGCTATTCCGGAAAAGAGCAGGAAGAGCGCCAGCTCGGCCGGTACGGTTATACCAAGCAGGAGTTCCAGAACGAAGAACTCACTGACATCGAAGAGGAAGAAACCTACGATGAAAGTGAGGAGGAACTGCTCGAGGAGTTCGATGAGGATTTTGAAGGAGACGAGTGAGCCGTTTGTAAAAGAATGTTAATAAAGCCTGTGTAATTACACCAATTCGTCTCAGACACGCTTGCGCTCGCTCGTCCTCACAGCGGTACTAAGCTTCACATGATCAATCATGTTCAGCAAGTACCGGTGGGACTCGAACGGTCTGATCCAGAATTGTGTAA
The DNA here is from genome assembly GCA_964601425.1 of uncultured Eubacterium sp. Classification (GTDB taxonomy): domain Bacteria; phylum Bacillota; class Clostridia; order Lachnospirales; family Lachnospiraceae; genus CADBRN01. The sequence continues at coordinate 2,412 of CAZRNI010000133.1, forward strand.
TTACACGTTCGATGAAACGATACCTGAATTTCACAAACGTCTTCTAAGATGAAAGGGGTATGAGAATGCCGGAAACGTTGAAAAGAGAAGCTGTAAACCAGGCATTTACATTTGATGCAATCCGCATTGGCCTGGCTTCCCCGGATAAAATCCGCGACTGGTCTTACGGCGAAGTAAAGAAGCCGGAGACAATCAACTACAGAACATTGAAGCCGGAAAAGGACGGTCTGTTCTGTGAGCGGATCTTCGGACCGACGAAGGACTGGGAGTGCCACTGCGGTAAGTATAAAAAGATTCGTTATAAAGGTGTTGTCTGCGACAGATGCGGCGTTGAGGTTACCAAGTCTTCTGTCCGCCGTGAGCGCATGGGACATATCGAGCTCGCTGCACCGGTATCGCATATCTGGTATTTCAAGGGAATTCCCTCACGTATGGGTCTGATCCTTGATATTTCTCCGCGTCTGCTGGAGCGAGTGCTTTACTTTGCAAGCTATATCGTTCTGGATCCGGGCGATACGCGTTTGATGTATAAGCAGGTTCTCGGCGAAGGTGAATACCAGGAGGCCAGAGAGCAGTACGGAAACGGTTTCCGTGCGGGAATGGGCGCAGAAGCGATTAAAGAGCTTCTGGCAGCTGTTGATCTCGAGAAGGAATTCCAGGAGCTGAAGGCCGGATTTGATGATTCGACCGGTCAGAAGCGTGCGCGTATCATCAAGCGTCTGGAGGTTATTGAGGCCTTCCGCGAGTCCGGCAATCAGCCGGAGTGGATGGTTATGGACTGCATCCCGGTGATTCCGCCGGATCTGCGCCCGATGGTACAGCTCGACGGCGGCCGTTTTGCAACGTCTGATCTGAATGATCTGTACCGCAGAATTATTAACAGAAATAACCGACTGAAGAGACTGCTGGATCTGGGTGCGCCTGATATTATCGTGCGCAACGAAAAACGCATGCTGCAGGAAGCAGTTGACGCGCTCATCGACAATGGCCGCAGAGGCCGTCCGGTTACAGGCCCGGGCAACCGTGCGCTGAAGTCACTGTCTGATATGCTGAAGGGTAAATCCGGTCGTTTCCGTCAGAACCTGCTCGGCAAACGTGTTGACTACTCCGGACGTTCCGTTATCGTTGTCGGACCCGATCTGAAGATTTATCAGTGCGGTCTGCCGAAAGAAATGGCAATCGAGCTGTTCAAGCCGTTTGTTATGAAGGAACTTGTTGCAAACGGAACAGCACATAATATTAAAAACGCAAAGAAGATGGTTGAGCGTCTGCAGCCGGAAGTCTGGGATGTCCTCGAGGAGGTTATCAAAGAGCATCCGGTTATGCTGAACCGTGCACCTACGCTTCACAGACTGGGTATTCAGGCGTTTGAGCCGATTCTGGTTGAAGGTAAGGCAATTAAACTGCATCCGCTTGTTTGTACCGCATTCAACGCGGATTTCGACGGCGACCAGATGGCAGTGCATCTTCCGCTTTCTGTGGAAGCACAGGCTGAGTGCCGCTTCATGCTTCTGTCTCCGAATAACCTGCTGAAGCCGTCAGACGGCGGCCCGGTTACGGTTCCGACGCAGGATATGGTTCTGGGTATCTATTACATCACCCAGAAGCGCCCGGGCGAAAAGGGCGAGGGCAGTTACTTTAAAGATATCAACGAAGCAATTCTCGCATTTGAGAATGGCTACATTACAATGCACACGGAGATCAATCTGCGCCGCACCGGCTTTGACGCAGCGGGCAGCCCGATTACCCAGACCGTCAAATGTACGCTTGGCCGCATGATCTTCAATGAGATTCTCCCGCAGGATCTTGGCTTTGTAGACCGTACCATCCCGGGCAATGAGCTGCTTCCGGAGGTTGACTTCATGGTTTCCAAAAAACACCTGAAGTCAATCATCCAGCGTCTGATTGATATCCATGGTGCGACCAGAACGGCAGAAGTTCTGGACTCCATTAAAGCAATCGGTTACAAGTATTCAACGCTTTCCGGTATTACGGTATCGATTTCCGATATGACCGTTCCGGGCAACAAGCAGGAACTGTTGGATGAGGCGGAGGAGACAGTTGAACAGATTCAGCGAAACTACCGCCGTGGTTTGATTACTGACGAAGAGCGCTATAAAGAAGTCATCGAGACATGGAAAGAAACGGATGACCGCCTGACAAAAGAGCTTCTGGGCGGACTGGATCAGTACAATAATATCTTTATGATGGCTGATTCCGGTGCTCGTGGTTCCGATAAGCAGATCAAGCAGCTGGCCGGCATGCGAGGCCTGATGGCGGACACAACCGGTCATACCATCGAGCTGCCGATCAAGTCCAACTTCCGTGAGGGTCTTGACGTTCTGGAGTATTTCATGTCCGCACACGGCGCACGAAAAGGTCTGTCCGATACGGCACTCCGTACGGCTGACTCGGGTTATCTGACCAGACGAATGGTTGACGTTTCACAGGAACTGATTATTCACGAGGCAGACTGCTCGATCGGTCGCAGCGAGATTCCGGGCATGTACGTCAGCCAGTTTGCTGACGGCAAGGAAGAGATTGAGAGCCTGCAGGAGCGTATCACCGGACGTTTCGCCTGCGAGGAAATCTGTGACGCAGAGGGCAATGTTCTCATTAAGCCGAACCAGATGATCACATCCCGCCGTGCAGAAAAGATTCTTGCAAAGGGCGTGACAAAGGAAGGCGAGCCGGTGAAGCGCGTCAAGATCAGAAATATCCTGACCTGCCGCTCACATCTGGGTATCTGTGCAAAATGCTACGGCGCAAACATGGCGAACGGCGAAGTCGTTCAGGTCGGTGAGTCTGTCGGTATCATTGCCGCGCAGTCCATCGGTGAGCCGGGTACACAGCTGACCATGCGTACGTTCCATACCGGCGGTGTTGCCGGCGGCGATATCACACAGGGTCTTCCCCGTGTCGAGGAGCTGTTTGAGGCACGTAAGCCGAAAGGACTTGCAATTATCACTGAAATCGGCGGAAGAGCTGAGATAAAGGATACCAAGAAGAAACGTGAGATCGTTGTTACAGATGACAAGGAAGGCGTTTCCAAGACCTATCTGATTCCGTATGGATCACGTATTAAGATCAGTGACGGCGAGATTCTTTCGGCCGGTGACGCACTGACAGAAGGTAGTGTCAATCCGCATGATATTCTGCGTATTAAGGGTGTTACGGACGTTCAGGATTATATTCTTCGTGAGGTACAGCGCGTTTACAGACTGCAGGGCGTTGAGATCTGCGATAAGCATATCGAAGTGATTGTGCGTCAGATGCTGAAAAAAGTGCGCGTTGAGGAAAGCGGCGATACAGATATGCTTCCGGGCGTTATGGTTGATTTCCTCGATTTTGCAGATGAAAACGAGAGAATGCTTGAGGAAGGCAAGGAGCCTGCAACCGGCAAGCGTGTACTGCTCGGAATCACTAAAGCATCACTGGCGACAGATTCGTTCCTGTCAGCTGCATCCTTCCAGGAGACAACGCGTGTCCTGACAGATGCTGCAATTAAGGGTAAGCGCGATACGCTGATCGGCCTGAAGGAGAATGTTATCATCGGTAAACTGATTCCTGCCGGAACCGGCATGAAGGAGTACAGCAATATCCATCTGGATACTGACGGACGTCCGCTTCCTTCTATGCAGGAGGAAGAAATGCAGGAGGAAACCCCGGCAGAATCCGCAGAAGAAACCGATACTTCAGTCACAGCAGATACAGAAACTGCTGAAGAAGTCTCTGCGGAAACAACGGATGATGCATCATATGACGGTGCAGAAGAAACACAGATTTCTGAAGCAGAAGCCGGCGAAGCAGAATGAGTTTCGCGGAATTATGCATATTGGCGGTCGGGTTATCAATGGATGCCTTTGCGGTATCAATCTGCAAAGGTCTTGCGATGACCCGGCCGGACCGGAAGACCGTTTGGATTGTCGGTCTCTGGTTTGGGGGCTTTCAGGCATTGATGCCTCTTATAGGCTATTTTGCGGGAAGTCACCTGATACAGTGGATCCGGCAGGTTGACCATTGGGTTGCATTTATCATCCTCTCGCTGATTGGCATGCATATGCTGCGAGAGGCCTTTCATATGCAGGATACAGATGATCTTCCGGATGCAGATATTTCATTCGTTACAATGCTTTTACTGGCAATTGCAACAAGCATTGATGCTCTTGCCGTAGGAATTACATTTGCGGCACTACAGGTTCATATTATAGCGGCGGTCAGTCTGATCGGATGTATTACATTTATGATCTCTGCCGGAGGCGTTGTCATCGGACGTCTGTACGGGAGCCGCTATCGAAAATCAGCAGAAATGCTGGGCGGGATCATTTTGATTCTGATCGGCATCAGGATTTTGCTGGAACATTTACTTGGATAATGATACAGGCACATCTTTCTGACATGAGATTTCGCAACTGATGATCAGAAATGATTGATAAGAGGGACAGATATGTCATCTGAAAACTACTCTGAACGCCGTACGCACAGAACAACCGGAGGCAGACCTTCGGGAAAAAGAACAGGCAGAACGGCCGGACACAAAAAGAATACCGGCGGGAGACAGGACCTCTTCAATGCATATTTGAGGACGGCAATTGTTGGTGTTGCTGTTGTAGCTGTCAGTGCCGTGATCTGGCTGATTGGGAAGCCGTTCCGTGACCGCGCGGGCAATGCTCGACTGGAATCTGCTGTCAGCGA
>CAZRNI010000134.1:0-7061 GCA_964601425.1 uncultured Eubacterium sp.
AGAAAATCTGCCCTCTCCGCACGGAAACGGAGAAGGCCAAACAGAATCAGTGCTCATCATTTTCTCCCCGTCAGCAAGGCGGAACCTGAAAGTCCCATCCATCCGGCTTCACTCTTACGGATCCATTTCCCATTGGTTGTGTCAATCAGGTCTACCTTCTCGTATCCCATTTTCTCCAGTTTCTTCACGAACGCATGCATATCTCCGTATTTTCCGGCAGAGAAAATGTCATGGATCGCAAAGGTTCCGCCTTTTTTCAAAGTCCGCAGCGTCTCTAGAAGGATCGCCTGCCGGTCCTTTGAAGGGATATTATGATACACATAATTACTGGCCACGGCATCAAATGTTTCATCGGGGAAATCCAGCTGCGTGGCATCTCCCTGTAGGAAACGGACATTCGATACGCCCTCTGCCCGGGCGTTACCTTCGCAGAGTTCCTTATTAAAAGATGCATATTCCTTGCCCCAGCGATCTATTCCTGTCACGTGCGCTTTAGGATTTCTTTTTGCGATTGCAATAGCCAGTGCTCCACTGCCGCAGCCTACATCCAGGCAGCTTCCTTCTTCAGGCAGATCTACATAGTCGGCGATACCGGAGATAATCTGCCTGGACATCTGTCTTTTCCCGTTATAATCAAATGCACGATACATCAGATAAGACCAGACAGACACCCCTGAAAAAAGGACTCCGGCAGCTGTGGACACTCCTGTCATCACATGTTTCACAGTTCCTTCAGGCATCAAAATATGTACCCCCAGTGCCGTGATCCATGATCCGACGGCACCTCCTGTAAAAGAAGCCACCATTCCTTTCGGCATCCAGTTTTTATAATCTGCACCCATGATAAATCACCTCTTTCTCATAAGATAATAGTCTCTGCTCATACACAGGATCTGATCCTCCCATTGCGAAAAGAGCAGGTCCGAAATCAATCGAATCCCGCTCAGTGAAAAGTACACTCTTTGGTTAGACTTCGCTAACTGCATTTACTATACATTAACCAGCCCTTTTTTTCAATAGTTTTCGCCTTAATAAAGGGATTTTCATGCTTACTTCCAGATCATGATCATCAACCATCTGAATAAGAAGTGTAGTCGCATCCAATTCTCCGTAGGTTTGAATCTTATAGCTCATATCGGTTTCCCCCAAATGTATACACTCATTTCTTCTGGTCCTCTCAAGTCCTCTACAGTAATGTCCGATTCGTCGCCTGGCATGATTTGTTTTACTTTCGTATAGTACTGATACCAGTCATGGAGCATCGTTCTGAAGTGTTATTACAACGTCTCCATTGCCCAGCAGTTCTGCCATTTCTCCTTGATCAAGATTCACATGGCCAAGCCGGGTGTACGCCCAGGAATTAGATCCATAAAAGACAACGATCTGATCGCCGGCGTACAGAACGATGTCACCTGCTTCCGTCGTGATTTGCTGATCATCACGCACAATAGCCTGGCCGATTGAACCGACCTGCTCGAAACCGCCATACATAGACATCTGTATTGTTAACGGTCCTTCCTTTATTAATTCCCCCAGTGCTTCTACAGAATCATTCTTCTCCCAGCTTACCGGGATATCTGTGTCTCCGATCTTCAGCTTCATATCCTGTTTCTCCTCGTCTTTCAACTGCGTTTCGGCAGCGCTTTCCTGCGAAAGATCTTTCTGCCGGAAACTCTCATAAGTACCTTCCAGTACTCCGTATCCGATACAATTATCATTTCTACCGTCTTCTGTAGCAGTCAATTCTTGCAGAATTGCATCCGGATCATTCTCTCCGGCATCAAAGTGAATTGATTCCGGCACCCTGCTTTCTCTGAGTGCAAATACATACACATCATACCGATGTGTTCCTTCTGGCGGGTAGGGACCGATATATTTACCGGAACCTTCTCCTTCTGTCGTAAAACCTTCCTTAATATCCGTCTCCCTGATGTCTGTTTCTATCCAGTGAAGCCAGTTTTTTCCGTCCGGGTCAATCATAACAATTGTATAGCACTCTGCACCATCCACTGCATCCCAGGAAAGCTGCGGAGAAACATTATCACCTTTTTCGGTATTCGTAATCTGAGTTTCCCATTTGCCATTCTGTAAATTGTCAGAAGTGATAACTATCTCCTGCATATCTGCTTTTCCAACGTTTTCATTTTGTACAGAAGAATCAGCATTCTGCATTTTTTTACTGCATCCTGAGAATAAAACTGCTAACACAATGATTGATAATACAATTGCTTTCTTTGCGCCATTTTTCATAATCTTTCTCCACTATATTACTGTTACAAGGCATACATTATGCATGACTCTCCCCGTTCTGATAATCAATTGTGACCCCGGGCTGCTGGTTATAAACAAATACATGAAAACACACGCTCTTTCCATGATCTTCCACGGAGTATGCTTCCATCTCCACGCCCCGCGCGACCAGCTCCTTGTCTTTAAAAAACGGGGTCACTCTGTATAGTATCTGCTGGTCTGAACGATCCAGCTCATGCAGCACTTTTTTCTCAAAGGGCAACATCCCCGATACATTCAAATATCTGGTACCTGTGATCAGATTCTTTTCATTATCATTCTGGCCGGTCATCGCATAGGCGATCAGGTGACAGCGGTTGTAAAGATAATTATCTTCGATCAGTTCCGGGTATTTTACAGTATGCCATCCGGATGGCTTGATTCTTCCAATACTCCCCCTGTCTTCTGCCGGCATCATGGTCTGGTCCAGCATCGCGACAGCCGATCCGCAGCGCTCGAGCTTATCCAGTTCGGAATAGTATTCACCGTGGATATGTTTTATATCATATTCTGTGAAATTCGGCTGATTACCATTCAGTTCGATATAATCCGCTCCGCTAAATTCCGGTATTGCTTCCGGGTCGGTCAGACATGTGCCTCTGGAAAAAGATTCTCCAGCCAGCGGATTTGTCGCCTGATCGTCAGGTGAAATGGAAAGTATGCCAAATTTCAGTTTTAATGCCAGACAAATCACAGCCGCGATCAGAATCAGCATCAGAGCTATTATCAATCTCCTGTGCTTTTTGCCTGATCGCTTCATTCGTCTGTATCCTCCGTAAGCCCGTAATACAGTATTTCATTATAACGGGCATTTGCCTCTTCGCTGGCCTTCTTCTCTTCCCATGCATCGATCTCACTGCGGATCGCAAGCATTTCATCAATGATCAGTTCTTCATTTCCGGGCTTCACGTATTCCAGATAAGAGATCATTCTTTCCATTGCCCTGGGACTTCCGAGGTGTTTTGCTATCAACTCTCCGAGTTCTGCAGGAAAGCCAAGTCCTTCCACCACCCGAACCAGTTCATCCCTCGTCCGGCTCCATTGTCTCTGATTCGTATTCATAAAGATTTATCCTTTGATGTAACATGGCAAGTCTGCTGCTTTTATTCATCTTTTACAATAGATTTAATCATCACCAATTACCCTGTATTGTTCTCTATCCACGCATTGTGTTAACGTTTCTTTTGCTTACCTCTATAAGAGCCTTTTGGAACTTCTCTTCAAACGTCCGGATCGCCTTCCTGCTGACTTCGCTTTCCGGATCAAGCATATCAAACGCATGCATGTCGGACGGATATACATCAGCTTCTGCCTTTATTCCGGCTTCTTTTAGTTTCCGGACATACTCCAGCGTCTCCGCATAAAATGGTTCACCACTGCCAACAAACGTATACGCCGGCGGAAGGCTGCTAAAATCCTTCTGATGAATGGGAGACGCATATGGAGAAACTATTTTTCCCGCCTTTCCCCGCAGATAAAATCGCCAGCCAAGATGATTTCGTTTCGTATTCCAGACGCGGCCATGGTTATCCCGCGAGAACTCCGTGTCCAGATTGCTGAGCATCGGATACAGCGGAAACTGCCAGGCAATTTTCACTGTTTTTCTGTCACGCGCCAACATGCAGAGCGCAGCTGCAAGACCACCGCCGGCACTTTCTCCGCCGACCATAATCCGCTCCACATCGATCCCTAGCTCCTTTGCATTCTTCTTCATAAATACCAGCGTCCGGTAACAATCCTGCAATGCGGCAGGATAAGGGCTCCGGAAGGCCAGACGATATCCGGGAGAGACAACCGTGATCCCATACTTCTTTACCAGATCCGCTGCCCGGCCCAGATAGACCATTTCCTTCATTCCAAGGAAATATCCGCCGCCGTGGATCCAGAGAAGGGCAGGTGTCTTCTCCTGCGGCACTTTCGGCCGCAGGACCAAAACCGGGATCTTTCCGACCCGAAGTTTTTCTACCCTTATGTCTTTATCCGCCTTCATCCGCCCGGCGATGGACATTAATTTCCGTAATTTGTTCATAATTCCTCATATAATAATCAGATACTTCTCCCCAGTTCATATGCCTTCTGCGGATAAACGGTGCGCCTGGTCATCTCTGGTGTCCCGCACCCACCTCCATAAATCGCCCCGCAATCTTCGAATGGTTTGTATTTACAGAGTGTCTCATAATATGTTTTCGTTATTTTGAATACTTCCTCCGTGTTATCCCATGCAACTGCCAGCATCACTGTTTTCTTATGCTTACTGCCAAGTTCCATAGTAAAGCTGTAAAACCGGTCCACAACTGTTTTTAATTGTGCCGGCCAGTTATAATAATAAACCGGCATAACAAAAACAATCATATCCGTATCCAAAAGCATTCCTTTTAACTCAAGTTCAAAATCATCCTTCTGGACACACGATCCGCTCATTCCGCATGCATTGCACCCGATGCAGGGCCGGATATCTTTTCCCAAAAGATTATATTCTGTTATCAGATGACCATTTTCCTGCGCACAGCGAATAAATTCACGCGCAAGAATTGCAGAAGAACCGTTTTTATTCCCACTGCTTTTCAGTACAAGTATTTTCATATTTCTTTATTTACCCTGTATTGTTCTCTTCTCACACATTGTTTTAACATTTCTACTGTGCTGCGCGAAAAAAACAATCTCCTTTATGAAACAAACAATTTTCACTGTACAGGAGGTTGGCACATGTACGACTATCAAATCAACAAAACCGGAGGAAATTTCATGAACAGAACACTCATAGCACTTCTTCTCTCGGCATCCATCTTGTTTGCCGGCTGCGGAAGCACAAAAGAACCTGCGCACAATACTTCTTCTGAGACAGTCACATCCACAACTGTCGTCCAGTTTGATAAATACAGGTTAACGATATGGCGTCGACTCCATGATTCTATGATAAATGTACCGCCACCTTAAATGCAACAGGGCGGCTTACGTTATGGTCCTGATAATTTGCACAAGCGTCGATATCAGATGTGAATTCGATCATTTCGAAAGCATCCTTCTGCACTTTAGAAATCAACCAGATAGATCCCGATGCCGATCTGGGTAAAACTGCCCTTTTGCTGAATCTTCCGGATCTTTGCCGCCAGCAGCTTGCCGGCATCCATCAGCCGCGAGAAAATCAGATTATCCTTCTCCGGAATATACCCGAGTTTCTGCTTCGCTTCCGTCAGAACCAGAATCGCCCTGCTGTCAAATTTATTGTCTTCCCGCTGCAGGATGAGTTTGTCATCCACACGGATCTGCTGCAGTACGGACGGATCCTCCATCAGGCTTTTATATGTGTACGGCTCCGTCTCCTTTATTTCACGGATCTCTTTCTTCAATTCGTCGATCTTTTTATCGATATCCGGAATTTCCACCCGGATCTTTCCGGCACCCATTTCCCTGAGAGCCTTCCGAACAAGCACCTCTATCTCGGATAGTTCTTTCACATCATTGTGCGCATACGCTGTCTGCGTACGCTGCCAGAGTTCCTGCAGCACATGAAGCGTTTTGTCAAGTGCTTTTTTGATTTATTGACACATTTTCCTGACCATCAGAGAAACACAAGTACAATCGTTGTGCAGGGCCTAAATAGGGACGCCCTGCAAGTTTACTGCTTGCAGGGCGTTGAAATTCGCTGTGGTTGCTATGGGTATGTTTTTATGCTGTCTCACCGACAAGAAGCTTTAGGTCTTCGTCCACCGTGCCGATACCGGCGATGCCGAAGTTCTCCACCAGCACCTTCGCCACATTGGGAGAGAGGAAGGCGGGGAGCGTCGGACCCAGATGGATATTCTTGACGCCCAGATACAACAGGGCGAGAAGCACAATGACTGCTTTCTGCTCGTACCATGCGATATTGAACGCAATCGGCAGATCGTTGATGTCGTCCAGCCCGAAAACCTCCTTCAATTTTAGAGCGATCAGTGCCAGAGAATAACAGTCGTTGCACTGTCCGGCATCCAGCACACGGGGAATGCCGCCGATATCGCCCAGAGCAAGCTTGTTGTACTTGTACTTGGCGCAGCCTGCGGTTAGAATTACCACATCCTTCGGCAGCTTTTCGGCAAATTCTTTGTAGTATTCTCTGGACTTCATCCTTCCGTCACAGCCGCCCATGACAACGAACTTGCGGATTGCGCCGGAGTTGATGGCCTCCACAACCTTATCCGCCAGAGCAAAGACTTGCTCGTGTGCAAAACCGCCGACAATGCTCCCGGTCTCAATCTCCTGCGGCGGAGCGCAGGTCTTGGCTTGCTCGATGATACCGGAGAAATCCTTGACAGTACCGTATTCTCCGTCAATATGGCGGCAACCCGACTAGCCTGCGGCACCGGTCGTCCACAACCTGTCCTTGTAAGAATCGGCAGGAGGAACAATACAGTTTGTGGTCATGAGGATCGGCCCGTTGAAGGTCTCGAATTCCTCCTTCTGCTTCCACCATGCGTTTCCATAGTTCCCCACAAAGTGGTCGTATTTCTTGAAGGCCGGATAATAATGAGCAGGAAGCATTTCGGAGTGCGTGTAAACGTCCACACCAGAGCCTTTTGTCTGCTCAAGAAGCTGCTCTAAATCTTTCAGGTCATGGCCGGATATCAAAATCCCGGGATTGTTCCTGACCCCGATATTGACCTCTGTAACCTCAGGATTTCCGTAAGCGCCCGTATTAGCTCCGTCAAGTAGCGCCATGCCGTCCACGCCATATTTACCTGTCTCCAGCGTCAACGCCACAAGATCATCCACACTGAGGCTGTCATCCAGAA
>CAZRNI010000135.1:0-6938 GCA_964601425.1 uncultured Eubacterium sp.
GGAAACGACTGGGGGAAGACGAGAAAAGCTCATACACGCTGCCAGCAGCGCTCATCATCATGGACGGATTCGGGCTTGACAAGCCAGGTCCGGGTAATGCGATTTCGCTTGCGAACAAGCCGAACCTCGACCATATATTTGCGACGTGCCCGAAGACGAAGCTCGAGGCATCGGGCGAAGCTGTCGGGCTTCCCGCAGGTCAGATGGGCAATTCTGAGGTCGGTCACATGAATATGGGCGCAGGACGCGTGGTTTATCAGGATCTGACCCGCATCACAAAAGCGATCGAGGACGGGGATTTCTTCGAAAATGAAGAACTTCTTTTAGCCTTTCATAACGCTAAGAAAAATAACGCGACCCTTCATCTCTGGGGCCTTCTCTCAGACGGCGGCGTACACAGCCACAACACGCACCTTTACGCGCTGCTGGAAATGGCCAAAAAAGAGGGTCTGGAAGATGTCTGCGTGCATTGCTTCCTCGACGGCAGAGATACGCCGCCGACTTCCGGCATAGAATACATCAGGGAACTGATCGAAAAAATGAATGAAATCGGCGTCGGACGTATCGGCGTGATTTCCGGCCGCTACTATGCAATGGACCGTGACAACCGCTGGGAGCGCGAGGAGATTGCCTACAAGGCACTGACCATCGGCGAAGGCGTCGACGGGGGCACCGATCCGGTCGCAGCCCTTCAGGCTTCCTATGATAATGAAGTGACGGATGAATTTGTAGTTCCGATTGTCATGAAAAATGCGGACGGCACACCGGTGGCAACCGTAAAAGAAGGCGATTCTGTCATTTTCTACAACTTCCGTCCGGACCGCGCAAGAGAAATCACGCGCGCGTTCTGCGATCCGGAATTCACAGGCTTTGCCCGTGAACGTCTGCAGAATCTGACCTACGTCTGCTTCAAGGACTACGACGAGACCATTCCGAACAAGCTCGTTGCATTCAAAAAAGAAGAGATCACCAATACATTTGCACAGTATCTTTCCTCGCTCGGAAAGACCCAACTGCACACCGCAGAGACGGAAAAATACGCACATGTCACATTCTTCTTCAACGGCGGCATCGAAGAGCCGTATCCGGGCGAAGACCGCATTCTGGTTAACAGCCCGAAGGTTCCGACCTATGACTTGCAGCCGGAAATGAGTGCATACGAAGTCTGCGACAACCTCTGCGAAGCAATCCGTTCAAAGAAATATGATGTCATCATCATCAACTTCGCAAATCCGGACATGGTAGGCCACACCGGCGTCGAAGAGGCAGCCATCAAGGCCATCGAGGCAGTCGACATTTGCGTCGGCCGCGCCGTGGAAGCCGTAAAGGAAACCGGAGCCCAGATGTTTATCTGCGCCGACCACGGCAACGCAGAATACATGGTTGACGAAGAAACGGGCGAGCCGTTCACGGCGCACACCACCAATCCGGTTCCGTTCATCCTGGTCAATGCAGACCCGTCCTGGACACTGGCAGAAGGCGGACGCCTGGCTGACATCGTTCCGACCCTGCTCGACATGATGGGCATTCCGCAGCCGGCAGAAATGACCGGCGTATCACTGCTGCGCCGATAAATGTAAACGGGGTCCGGCCCCATTCACGTGGTTTACAGAGATTAAAAGCACCAGCAGTCATACTGCCAAACATTTGACACATAAACCGCATAGTGATAGGATAAAACAGGTTTTTGTGATTTGCCTGCTTTGGCGGAAAAGCCGGATAAACAAAGTCAGACAAATCATAACCATTTCAGGCAACTTATAAAAACAAAATATAGTAACAATTAAATCAGGGAGTGAGAAACGTGAAAAAAGTAATTTCTACAGTATTGGCACTTGGTATGGCACTTAGTCTGGCCGCATGCGGCGGTTCTTCTGATTCCGCAGCAACTTCTGCAGCTTCTTCCGCAGCTTCTGCTGCATCTGAGGCAGCTGTTTCTGAGACGGCTGAAAGCGCAGCGGCAGAGAGCACCGCAGCTGACAGCGCAGAGGCAGCAGATGCTGACATGGTTCTGGTCGAGGAAGGCAAACTTCACATGGCTACAAACGCAGCATTTCCTCCGTATGAGATGACCACCGATGACGGCGGTTTCGAAGGCATCGACATTGAGGTTGCAACTGCAATCGCTGAGAAGCTCGGCCTCGAGCTGGTGGTTGACAATATGGATTTCTCATCTGTTATCACCGCAGTGCAGGGCGGCAAGAGCGATATTGCCATGGCAGGTATGACAGTTAACGAAGAGCGTAAGCAGAATGTCGACTTTACTGATACCTATGCAAATGCTGTCCAGGTTATCATCGTCACAGAGGATTCTGATATTGCCACTGTTGATGATCTTGACGGAAAGATGATCGGCGTACAGCAGGGTACAACCGGTCATATCTATTGCGAAGACGACTACGGCGCAGACCATGTAACAGCATACGACACCGGCGCAACAGCAACACAGGCGCTGCTGACCGGCAAGGTTGACGCAGTTGTCATCGACAGCGAGCCGGCAAAGGCATATGTCGCAGAAAACGATGGCCTTAAAATCCTCGACACCGAATATGCAAACGAAGAATATGCAATCGGTATCGGCAAGGAAAATGCAGGTCTGTACAATGCAGTTAACGATGCGCTCAAAGAGCTCATCGACGACGGAACCGTACAGAGCATCGTTGACAAGTACATCACAGAGTAATCAGTTCTGTGAACCTGATTTGCGCAGATAAGACCGTAAAGTGTAAACTATAGAAACGGGCTGCGCACAGAAAATTTTGAAAAGAGCGATATGCGGAGAAATGTAAACCACATATCAGCAGATTAGAATGGCGCCGAAGTCGTGTGTCATGCATGACTCCGGCGTTTTCTTACTTTATAGGAAATTTCTCTGTGAACGGGATCTGACCCTGTTTGCCAATCCTGTCCCCAAAAGGGGTCTGGCCCTGTTCGCGGGCTCGTTCAAAAACAGGCCTTGTCCCCGTTTGCAGAATATCCACATAAAGAGGAGGAATGAAAGTGGGTGCAAAAGCCAGTCTCAGTGAACAGTTCGTTATGAGCTTCATCGAAGGAGACCGCTGGAAGCTTTATCTCGAAGGCCTCGGCAAGTCACTTCTTCTGACGCTCGGCGCACTCGCACTGGGTGTTATCTTTGGTGTCGTAGTAGCAGTCGTCCGCACGCTGCATGACCAGCAGAAGGGAGGGAAAGTATCCCCCGGGCTTGCAATCGCAAACGCGGTCTGCAAGCTGTATACCACGGTCATTCGCGGAACCCCGATGATGGTACAGTTCCTGATCATGGGATTTGTCGTATTTGCTACAAGCCGCAACCTGATGGGCGTCGCGATCCTTTCGCTCGGCATCAACTCCGGCGCATACGTCGCAGAGATCATCCGCGGCGGCATCATGTCAGTTGATCCGGGGCAGATGGAAGCCGGCCGCTCCCTCGGAATGAATTACGGAACCGTCATGAAGGAAATCATCATCCCGCAGGCCGTCAAAAACATCCTGCCGGCAATGGGCAACGAGCTGATTACCCTGTTCAAGGACACCTCGCTGGTATCCGTCATTGGTATGACTGAGTTGACAAAAGTCGCGCGTGATCTGCAGGCGAGAACCTATCTGCCGCTGATGCCGTACCTCGGGATCGCAGTCATGTACCTTGTTGTTGTCTTAAGTCTGACATATCTGCAGGGAATTCTGGAAAGGAGGATGCGGAAGAGTGACAGACAGTAAAATGAATGCAAGCACGTCCGGCGCAAACACAGAGGTCAACACGTCCGGCACAAACACGCTTGTCAAGGTAGAACACCTCACAAAATCATTTGGCGATCACGTTGTCCTGAACGATATTTCCGAGACGATTCAGACCGGTGAGAAAATCTGTATCATCGGCCCGTCAGGCTCCGGAAAATCCACCTTCCTGCGCTGCCTGAATTTGCTGGAAATTCCGTCCTCCGGCACGATCACATTCGACGGCACGGAAATTACGTCCGATAAGACGGATATCAATAAAATTCGCCAGCAGATGGGAATGGTATTCCAGCATTTCAATCTGTTTCCAAATAAAACCGTGCGGCGCAACATCACACTGGCACCGGTCAAGACCGGCCTGATGACGCAGGAGGAAGCCGATGCGGAGGCGACACGTCTCCTGGAACGTGTCAACCTCGCCGATAAGGCAGATGCCTACCCGTCATCCCTTTCCGGCGGACAGAAGCAGCGTATCGCAATTGTCCGTGCGATGGCAATGCGTCCGAAGCTGATGCTCTTTGACGAGCCGACATCAGCGCTCGATCCGGAAATGGTCGGCGAGGTACTTAACGTAATGAAAGAACTCGCGGATGACGGTATGACCATGGCAATTGTCACCCACGAGATGGGATTTGCCCGCGAAGTCGGCAGCCGCGTGCTGTTTATCGATGAGGGGCAGATCATGGAGCAGGGAACGCCGGAGAAGGTATTCGGAAGTCCGGAGAATCCCAGACTGCAGGATTTTCTGTCGAAGGTTTTATAGAATATGTGATAGATTGGCTGTGTACAACATTCCAACGCAGGCACGCTCGCGCTAGCTCGGATTCATAGCGGTACTAAGCATCACAAGGCTTCACCTTGTTCTGCAAGTACCGATGATCCTCGAACTACCTGCTTTTGGAATTGTTGTACACAGCCAATCGCGTTAGTTTGTTAGTGAAGAGGAAGGTAAAATAGTATGAAACTAGTCATACAACGAGTTGAGGAGGCTTCGGTTAAGGTTGACGGAGAGGTCGTTGGCGCGATCGGCCAGGGACTTCTGGTTCTTGTCGGGATCGAGCAGGAGGATACAAAGGAGGTCGCCGATAAGTATCTGAAAAAGCTGATCGGGCTTCGGATTTTTATGGATGCGGAAGGAAAGACAAATTTGTCGCTGGCGGATGTCGGCGGTGAATTGCTCATGATCTCACAGTTTACACTTTGTGCAAATTGTAAGAAGGGTAACCGGCCGAGCTTTTTTAAGGCAGGGGATCCGGCGATGGCGGAACCGTTGTATGAGTATATGATTGCAGAGGCAAGGAAGCAGGTACCGGTGGTCGAGAAGGGTGTTTTCGGTGCAATTATGAAAGTGTCGCTGATCAATGACGGCCCGTTTACGATTGTGCTTGAGGATCTCTGATCAATGACGGCCGGTTTACGATTGTGCCGGTGGATCAATTTCAGAAAAAGTCAGGAAAGAAATCCCGAAATGATCCAAAAATGATCATGAAAAAAGAGTTGAATTTTCAAACGATTCGTGCTACTATATTATGCAGTTGTTTTCGGAGGTAATCTATAATGTCCGTTTTGGTAACAATTCTTTCAATTGTATTTGCAGTAATTTGCGTAGCATCGATTATTATCGTCATGATGCAGAAGAGCAAAGATCCGGGACTCGGCGCGCTGAGCGGCCAGGCTTCCGCCACAGACACATACTGGGGCAAAAACAAGAGCCGTTCCGCAGAGGGAAACCTCATCAGAATCACACGTATTCTTGCGATCCTGTTCTATGTACTGGCGGTTGTACTGAATATGCTTTGATGTAACATACGCAAGCTGCTGCAATTGAATTGCGGCAGCTTCTTTTTTATTCTATATTGGATTGACATCCCGGACCATTGAATCAGAAGCCATCCATAGTTGTGATCATTGGATCAGAGCCATCAGATCCATCCATCGATGCAGTCATTGAATCAGATCCATCCACAGATGCGGGGCACAGCAGGGGAAAACAATCCAACAGGGCAATACTATGAGCAAAGAAAAAAACAATCGTCTGGTCGCCAACAATAAAAAGGCATTCCACGACTACTTTATCGAAGAAAAATACGAAGCCGGCATTGCACTGGTCGGTACGGAGGTAAAGTCCCTTCGCATGGGAAAATGCTCTATTAAGGAGTCCTTCGTCCGGATCGAAGACGACGGCGTTTATATTCACGGCATGCACATCAGCCCGTATGAAAAAGGTAACATTTTCAACAAAGACCCGCTGCGGACACGTAAACTCCTCCTACACAAGCGAGAGATCAACAAACTTCGCGGTGCCATTGCTCAGAAGGGCTATACCATCGTTCCGCTTCAGGTATATTTCAAAGACTCTCTGGTCAAAGTCGAGATCGGCCTTGCAAAAGGTAAGAAGCTGTACGACAAGCGTGCGGACATCGCGAAGAAGGATCAGAGAAGAGAGGCTGAGCGAGATTTCAAGGTGCGGAATCTGGGGTAAACAGGTAACCTACTTGACAATAATCTACATTTCTGTTACCATAAAATTGGATAAAAAAATGATAAATGACATGTACGGAGGTAATTCATGAAGAATTATTACAGTACAATTAATCAGGTGGTTCTTACGTTTTCCGATATTAGAACCAATAAAAATGGGTTTGAGACGATACTTGCAAGATTTGAGCGGCCGAATGAGAAAGGATTTGATTTCTCAGAATGGAAGCTGCCTTGTACCTGCAATATAAAATCTTATGGTTTTTCTGAAGATGAGATTATAGAGCAGGAGCGATATCTTCAGAACAACGCGCCATTGATGTGGGAACTGGCCAGGGAGGAGATGGTTTGCAGTGCCTAAGGCATTAATCGACTTTCTGGGATATTCGTTTTTCTTTTGGTCAAACGAAAATGATGAACCACCTCATATTCATGTCAGTAAAGGAAAACCATCAGAAAACAGTGCGAAATTTTGGATCCACGATGATGAGATTATACTGGAACATAACAGAGCAGGAATTCCTGCAAATGACTTGAAAAAGATTCAAAAATATATTAGTCTCTAGAAGACTAAATATTCCCTATGGGCTAGTACTGGTTTCGACGGGGGTTTTGAAGTTTGGGAAGCCATCCGCGGACTCCGGGGACCGCGCAACAACCCGGTACTTTAAAATTAAACGCTAACGAAGATAATTTCACATTAGCTGCAGCCTACCTGCTGCATG
>CAZRNI010000136.1:0-6879 GCA_964601425.1 uncultured Eubacterium sp.
CGCTGATGAGCTTGCTGTCTGCAAGATCAACATCGACTCCGATATCCGTCTTGCTATGACAGCTACCATCCGTAAGTACATGGCTGAGCATCCGGATCATTTCGATCCCCGCCAGTATCTGAAACCGGCTCGCCAGGCTGTCAAGGATATGGTTGCACATAAGATCCAGAACGTTCTCGGATCCAACGGCAAAGCTTGATCAGGCGGCAGGTTGTTTATTAAGTGAAAGAAAAGAGGTGCTGCACCACAGTGTGCCGCACCTCTTTTTTCTGTATATTATTTGCTGAAAGACAGACGGATATGGCGAAAAACTATCTAAAGTTCCTATTGTAACTTGGTCATGAACCATGTAGAATGTATCTTGTTATTTCATGCGATAAAATCAGGGAGTGTAATATGAAGAAGAAGCTGCTTCTTGTTTATAACCCGCGCTCTGGTACGGGTGCGATCCGATACAAATTATTTGACATCATAGAAATCTTTACAAAAGCAGGTTATGATGTGCTGGCGCATCCCACGCAGAAAACGCAGGATGCAAACCGCACGGTCATTCAGTATGCATCCCGCATGGATATGGTTGTCTGCTGCGGCGGGGATGGAACACTGGATGAAGTGGTTAACGGTCTGATGATGGCGCGTCCCAATATGCCGATCGGTTATATTCCTACGGGCAGTACAAACGATTTTGCCGCCAGCCTCGGAATCTCAAAAGATCAGATCATAGCTGCGCAGGATATTGTGCAGGGCAGGATTCATCAATGCGACATCGGAAAATTCAATTACCGGACGTTCGTATATATCGCAGCATTCGGCCTGTTTACCGATGTGGCATATCAGACCGACCAGACGCTTAAAAATGTGCTGGGACACGGTGCATATCTGCTGGAGGCCGGAAAACGTATATTTAACATTCCGAAGTATAAGCTGCGGGTGGTTTCTGATGAGGTTTCACTTGAGGATGAGTTTGTATACGGAATGATTACGAATGCGACATCTGTCGGAGGAATGCGGAATCTGCCGGGACTGGATATTGATCTCGCAGACGGTCTCTTTGAGGTGCGGCTGGTCTATCCGCCGAAGAATCCGATTGAATTATCTGAAATATTGACGACTCTGCTGAATCCGAAGCTGCAGTCAGATCATGTTCTTACCTTCAAGACGAAAAACATCCGGATTGAATGTGATGAACCGCTTGCGTGGACGCTGGACGGAGAGTTCGGCGGCGAGCATCAATATTCAGAAATTACGAATATGCATAAGGCGCTGCATATCGTCTTAAATGCGGTACAATAAGGAGTATTTATCATGAGCGATTATATCAATGTGGCTGAGATTTTCGGAGAGAATGTTTTCAATGACACAGTGATGCAGGAACGCCTTCCCAAGAAGGTGTATGCAAAGCTGAAGCAGATCATCAATGAAGGCGGTGATCTTGATCTGGCAACCGCAGATGTGATCGCGCATGAAATGAAGGAGTGGGCGATTGAGAAGGGTGCGACGCACTACACGCACTGGTTTCAGCCGCTGACGGGCGTCACTGCTGAGAAACATGACTCTTTTATCACAGCTCCGCTGGAGAGCGGAAAGGTCCTGATGGCGTTTTCCGGAAAGGAACTGATCAAGGGAGAGCCCGATGCTTCTTCCTTCCCGTCAGGTGGGCTGCGTGCGACATTTGAGGCACGCGGCTATACAGCATGGGATTCTACTTCTCCGGCATTTGTCAGGCAGGATGCCGGCGGCGCGACATTGTGCATCCCTACGGCATTTTGTTCCTATAATGGCGAGGCGCTTGACCAGAAAACGCCGCTGCTGCGCTCCATGGAAGCAATCAATAAAGAGGCGCTGCGTGTCATTCGGCTGTTTGGAAATACCACTTCTTCCAAGGTCATTCCCATGGTCGGTGCGGAGCAGGAGTATTTCCTGATTGATGCCGCTGATTTTCAAAAGCGCAAAGATCTGATCTATACAGGCCGTACATTGTTCGGATGCAGTCCTGCAAAAGGGCAGGAGATGAATGATCATTATTTTGGTGTAAGTCGTCAGAATGTAGCTGCATTTATGAAGGATGTAAATGAAGAACTCTGGAAAATGGGAGTAACTTCAAAGACAGAGCATAACGAGGTTGCACCTTCGCAGCATGAGATTGCCTGCATTTACTGCCAGGCAAATCAGGCAGTTGATGCCAACCAGATTGTGATGAATACACTCAAGCGTGTGGCAACGCGGCATGGACTGAAATGCCTGCTGCATGAGAAACCGTTTGCCGGCGTAAACGGATCCGGAAAACACAACAACTGGTCTCTGGCGACAGATGACGGTATTAATCTTCTGGAACCGGGTGTTACGCCGCATGAAAATGTTCAGTTTCTGTTTGTGCTGTCATGCATTATAAAGGCGGTTGATAAGCACGCCGGTCTGCTGCGCGAGTCGGCAGCAGATCCGGGCAATGACCACCGTCTTGGCGCAGATGAGGCGCCGCCGGCCATCATTTCGATTTATCTTGGCAATCAGCTGGACGATGTCGTTCAGCAGCTTGTGGATACCGGAAACGCTACCAGCAGTCAGAAAGGTTCTATGCTGCATACAGGCGTCAGTAGCCTCCCTGAGTTTATGAAGGATACGGCAGACAGAAACAGAACGTCTCCGTTTGCATTTACGGGAAATAAATTTGAATTCCGTATGCTGGGCTCAAGAGATTCGGTCGCTTCTCCGAATGTTGTTTTGAATGCCATTATGGCTGAAGTATTTGCAGATGCCTGCGACGAACTGGAGCAGGCAGAAAACTTTGATGAAGCCGTACACGATATGATTAAGCGGAATTTTACGGAGCATCACCGCGTGATCTTTAATGGAAACGGCTATTCAGAAGCGTGGGTGGAAGAAGCGGTAAGACGCGGACTTCCGAATATTCAGTCCACTGTATACTCCATTTCCGAGCTGACGTCGGAAGAGAGTGTTCGGATGTTTGAGCGCTTCAATATCTTTACGGAAGCAGAGTTGCAGTCACGTGCCGAAGTCAAGTATGAGAACTATGCAAAGACCGTCAGCATCGAGGCCAGAACAATGCTTACCATGGCGCGGAAGCAGATGATCCCGGCTGCGATCCGGTATGCTAAATTTCTCGCGGAAATGATCAATGCGGTGCGCGGCACAGGTATTGCTGATGTTTCTGTAGAGATGGATATGCTCACCAGAATTATGGGTCTGATTAAAGAAGCAAATACTGCACTTCAGGTTCTGGAAGAGGCGGAAGAAACTGCCCAGCGCATGCCGGAAGGAAAAGAAATGGGATATTATTACTATGATATCGTTGCGCCTGCAATGAAAAATCTTCGCGCGCCGATCGATACACTTGAAAGCATCGTTGACAAGAGCTACTGGCCGCTTCCTTCCTATGGTGATATGCTGAATGAGGTTTAATGCATGACAGATCAGATTCAGATCGGACAATTTTATATTGATTATCTTGAACTGGATCAGATCCTGATCCGGCTTGAGGAAATGCTGCAAAACGATTATCTGAACACAGTTGCGCTGCTTACGCGGCATCTGCTCCTGCAGGCAAACAGTTCGGAAGAAAGAGCAGATTATCTGAAGCGGATTGATTTGGGGATTCTGGATGAAGTACAGATACTTGAGGCTGCCGGCATACACGAAGGCAGAGTCCTCGAAGAAGTGAATGAACGTATCGTGATGGACCGTGTCTTCTGGCAGTTTGTAAAGCGCGGCCTGTCGGTATATCTCCTGAGTGATTCAGAACAGGGAGGAGAACATCTGAAGGAATTTCTGACAGACCGGTATCCTGGAATCAAAATAGTCGGAGAAACGCGGAAGGTACCCGCTACGCAGGCAGAGACAGACCGCCTTTTAAACGCAGTGAACGGGATGTTTCCGGACCTGATCATCAGCGGACTCGACGGAGACCTTCAGGATGCATTTCTCGTAGAGCATCAGACAAAGGTTGTAGGAAAAATATGGTGGTCATTCTGTGAATCACCATTTTTGCAGGAAGCCTCCGGGATCAAGCGCGGCATTATAGAAACTTGGCGGATGGAGCGTGCCTTTCGGAAATCATTTATGTGAATGGATGAAGAGACTGTTTCGGCAGTCTCTTTTCAAATCTAATAATATGTTAAAATACCAGAAAATTCCCTTCCATTTTTGTGCATTTTGTATTAAACTGAATAAGAACACGGCTTGACAGACCGCAGATGGGGGATGGCAGATAAGATGATTTCAAATCAGGTTTTACAAAGCACTATTGACTGATTAAAAAACATAACAAAGCTGGATTTTGCAATTTCAGATGTTGAGGGGAAAACGCTGGTTTCGACTTTCCAGGAACTTGAGATCAGCAAAGCAGAGCTATTGAGCTTCGCACAGTCTCAGGCTGATTCGCAGACAATCCGGGCATATCAGTTTTTTAAGGTATATGATGATCTGCAGCTTGAGTATATATTGATTGTAAAGGGCGGGGACGAGGAAAGTCTGCTGCCCGGAAAAATGGCGGCATTTCAGCTGCAGAGCCTGCTGACCGCTTACAAAGAACGCTTTGATAAAGATAATTTTATCAAGAATCTTCTGTTGGATAATCTGCTGCTGGTTGATATCTACAATCGCGCAAAGAAGCTGCATATCAATGCAAACGCGAAGCGTGTTGTTTATATTCTTGAGAGCGGTACGGAAAAAAATCAGGGCACAGTAGATAATATTCGTATGCTGCTGGGGAACCGGTCCAACGATTTTATCACTGCGATCGATGAGAAAAGCATTATTGTAGTGAAGGAACTGGAGGAGACAGGTGCCCATCGCGAGACAGAGCGGATCGCAGGACAGATCCTGGATGCTGCAGGCAGAGACGCCGACGGTGAGGTTCATGTGGCATACGGAACGATTGTCAGTGAACTGAAGGAAGTCTCCAGATCTTACAAGGAAGCACGCATGGCGCTGGATGTCGGGAAGATTTTCTTTGACAAACGCGACATTATAGCGTATAGTTCACTGGGTATTGGAAGGCTGATTTATCAGCTCCCGATTCCGCTGTGCAAAATGTTTATCAAAGAAATATTTGCCAGTAAGTCACCCGACGAGTTTGATGAAGAAACCCTTACAACGATCAATAAATTCTTTGAAAACAATCTGAATGTTTCGGAGACTTCCCGTCAGCTTTATATTCACAGAAACACGCTTGTGTACAGACTTGACAAGCTGCAGAAGAGCACGGGTCTTGATCTGCGCGTGTTTGAGGACGCAATTACATTTAAGATTGCACTGATGGTTGTAAAATATATGAAGTATATGGAGACATTGGATTACTGAGGATTCAATACTTTCGGATAAGGGGTTTTGGGGAGGAACATAATGATTACGTTAACGAATGTCAGTAAGTACTATGACAAGAGCCGCAGACCGGCGCTTGACAATGTATCATTACACATTGACAAAGGGGAATTCGTTTTCGTTGTCGGAAACAGCGGATCCGGAAAGACAACATTGGTACGTCTCCTGCTTAAGGAGATTGAAGCTTCTTCCGGTTCGATTGTAGTAAACGGCAGCGAACTGACCAAAATGCGGCGGCGTAAAGTGCCGAAGTACAGACGTGGTGTAGGTGTGGTTTTCCAGGATTTCCGGCTTCTTCGCGACCGGAATATTTTCGAGAACGTTGCATTTGCACAGCGTGTAATTGAAAAACCGAACCGTGTGATCAAAAAAAATGTGCCGGAAGTACTGACACTTGTCGGTCTTGCGGATAAATACCGTTCCCGTCCGCGCGAGCTCTCCGGTGGTGAGCAGCAGCGTGTTGCGCTTGCGCGGGCGCTCGTGAACAGACCTGCAATTCTTCTCGCAGATGAGCCGACAGGTAATCTGGATCCGAAGAATTCGCAGGAAATCATGAAATTGCTGGAGGAAATCAATGCGCGCGGAACGACAGTCCTTGTTGTTACACACAACAAAGAAATTGTCAACACGATGAAAAAGCGTGTAATCCGTCTGCGCAAAGGTGTAATCACCAGTGACGAGAAGGAAGGTGTTTATATTGAGGATTAGTACGGTCGGCTACAGTGCGAGACAGGGCATTAAGAATATAGGCAGAAATAAAATGTTTTCAGCTGCCTCGATTGCAACCATGGCCGCAACGATTTTTATTTTCAGTTTGTTCTTTTCTATTATCCTGAATATTACATTTGTGCTTCGTAATGTGGAGACGAATGTCGGTATTACAGTGTTTTTTGATGAAGGACTCGATCAGGCGGCAATTAACCGGATCGGAGAGCAGATCAAAGGACAGACTTCTGTAAAGAGCTGTACCTATGTTTCGGCGGACGAGGCCTGGGAGACATTTTCGGCGGACTATTTTGAAGGACATGAGGATGCAGCGGAAGGATTCCGGGACAATCAGGATAACCCGCTTGCAAATTCAGCGCACTATGAAGTATTTGTAAACAAAATCGAACAGCAGGGAGATCTGGTTGACTACATACAGGGTCTGGATGGCGTACGCGCTGTCAATCAGTCCCAGCAGGCGACCAGAACACTTTCTTCACTGAACCGGCTCATCATGCTGGTATCACTAGTAATTATTGCCATTTTGCTGGCTGTTTCGATTTTCCTGATCAGCAACACGGTCTCGGTCGGTATCTCAGTGAGAAAAGAGGAGATTGGTATTATGAAGCTGATCGGTGCGACGAACAGCTTCATCAGACTGCCGTTTATACTGGAAGGTATTATCGTCGGTCTGATCGGTGCGGCGATTCCGCTGGCTGTATGGTATTTCCTTTATAATAAGGCGATACAGTACGTTCTCAGCAAGTTCACGATTCTCGGGGACTTTATGAACGGCTTTTTGAATGTAAATCAGGTATTCCGACTGCTGCTGCC
>CAZRNI010000137.1:0-1045 GCA_964601425.1 uncultured Eubacterium sp.
TCCTGCGAATTCTCTTGTGAAGCCTCAGCTGATGGCCACGCCGCACTTCTTGCAGACGCGCGTCTTTTTGCCGTAAGCATTCACGCCTACCCCAACACGGGTCGCCTTCTGGCAGGTGGGCAGATCAGCATCACTTTCGCAACCGGCACGGGCATGCTCTTCGAGAGACGGCCGCCCTGCATGTTGCGCTGCGAACGCTTGACGTGACGAAAGACTTCGTTGACACCCTCGACGGTGACGGCGTTCTTTTCGCGGTCAACCGAAAGAACCTTCCCTTTGGCGCCGCGGTCACGGCCGGAAAGAACTTTGACTGTATCGTTTTTCTTAACTTTCACCCGACCACCTCGCTAGCCAGCTAGACGAGTCTCATAAAACCAAGGTCTCGCAATTCTCGGGCGACCGCGCCGAAGATGCGAGTACCGCGGGGGTTCTTGTCGTTGTCGATCAGGACGACGGCATTCGAGTCGAAACGAATGTAACTTCCGTCTTCGCGGCGCGAAGGGGCTTTCGTCCGGACGATCACGGCCTTGACAACGGTGCCCTTTTTCACGGCGCTGTTGGGAACAACCGATTTCACACTGCAGACGATGATATCGCCCAGCCCTGCGGTGCGGCGATGCGTTCCGCCGAGAACCTTAATGCACTGGAGCTCTTTCGCTCCGGTGTTGTCGGCCGAACTCAAACGAGTTTGCATCTGGATCATTTTGATCACTCACTATCATCGGACGGCATTCCTCAATCTCTACGGTGTCGCCGACAGAAGACTCTTCGTTTTCGTCGTGAACGTAGCAGACGGTCCGCGCTTTGACGAACTTCCCGTATTTCGGGTATTTCATCAGGCGGGGGATTTCGACGCGCCGGGTCTTCTTCATCTTGTCGGTCTTAACGACGCCAACAACTTTCATCTTAGGCATGTTCGTCCTCTATCGGAAACTTGTTCTTATCGAATGTTGGAGTTGCAGTTAACTGTTCTGAGCCATCTCGGTCTGGATCGTCTTGATACGGGCGATCAGACGCTTGGCCTTCACGACTTCGCTGGGGGAAT
>CAZRNI010000137.1:1055-6850 GCA_964601425.1 uncultured Eubacterium sp.
AGAGCGGCGCGCTGCTCTTGGCTCATTTCTCTGATTTCTTTCGCTTTCATCGTTCTACCTGTAATTCGGTTCGCGTTCTCGTTCTAGGTGCTTTTCGGGTGCCCGGGGTGCGTCAGATGACGCGCCGGCGAATCATCCGGCACTTGACGGGGAGTTTGTGCGCCAGACGGTTGAAGCAGAGCTTCGCGGTCTCTTCGGGAACACCGCTGATCTCGTACATCACCGTACCGGGGCGGACAACGGCTGCCCAGTATTCGGGTTCCCCTTTTCCCTTACCCATACGGGTTTCGAGCGGAATCGATGTGACCGACTTGTGGGGGAAGATACGGACGTAAAGCTTACCTTCGGAACGAAGATACTGCTGAGCGGCAATACGGCCGGCTTCGATCACCTGAGCGCTGATCCAACCGCCTTCGAGGGTCTGAAGACCAAAATCTCCGAGAGCGACGGTCTGGCCGCGGGTGGCCTCACCTCTTATACGCCCTCTTTGGATTTTTCGATGTTTTACGCGTTTCGGCATTCTGGCCATTGTTGTCGTCCTCGCTGTTATATTCGCCTTGATTGATCCAAACTTGAATTCCAATATGTCCCTGAGCGATCTTCGCTTCAGAGAACCCGTAATCTACCTTGGCACGCAGGGTAGAGAGCGGGATCGAACCCGCCGACTGCTTTTCGCGGCGAGCCATTTCGGCGCCGCCCAGACGGCCGGAGAGCTGGATTTTGATTCCTTTGGCGCCCGCGTTCATCGCGTTTTCCATCGCTTTTTTCATGGTGCGGCGGAACCCGGCGCGCTTGATCAGCTGATCGCCGATATCTTCGGCGACAAGCTGCGCCGAAGTCTCGGGGTTATCAACACCCTGAACGTCGAGGTTGATCCGGCGCCCGGTCATCAGCTGCAGCTGATTCTGGAGCTCTTCGGCCTTCTTGCCGCTGTTGCCGACCACCACGCCGACGCGGGAGGTTTTCAGAGTGACGCGGACCTCGTCGCGCGTACGCTCAATTTCGATCTTCGCGATAGCGGGGTACATCGGACGGTCATCGCTGTCCTTCGCCTTTTTGATGTAATCGCGAATCTTTTTATCTTCGACCAGAAGGGTCGAAAATTCTTTTTTGCCTGCATACCAGCGACTTTTCCAGTCTTCCATAATCCCGGTCCGGAATGCAGTCGGATTAACTTTTTGGCCCATAGTGACTCTCGCGGTCCTCTAATGTTGTATGTTCAATGTGAAATTGCGTTTACGATTATCCAAGCGTGACGGTAATGTGACTCATCCGCTTTTTGATCACACTCGACATACCGCGCGCCTTCGGGCGGAAACGCTTGAACATCGGGCCGCCGTCAATCAGAACCTCAAGAACCATAAGGTTTTCGGGATCCGGCTCGTTGCGGTCTTCGGCGTTGGCCATCGCGCTCTTGAGCACCTTCTCGACCAGACGGGCGCCGCGGTTCGGGTACGCCTTTAAAATATTCATCGCGTCATCGGCATACTGGCCGCGGATCAGGTTGGCGAAAGGACGGACCTTCTGCGCGCTGATGACCGCGAACTTGTGCTTAGCGGTATATTTGACAATGCTGGAGTCTTCCATCTGAACACCTAAATCTTTTTATCTGAAACGAACAAACCGTTTAGAAAGCGAGTATTAACGTTTCCCCTTCCCGCCGTGGCCGCGGAAAACACGCGTCGGCGAGAATTCACCCAGTTTGTGCCCGACCATCTCTTCGGTCGCAAAGACCTTCACGAAGACTTTGCCGTTGTGAACCATAAAGGTGTGACCGACAAATTCGGGGAGGATCGTGCAGGAGCGCGCCCAAGTTTTGATCGGCTCTTTTTTGTTCTGTTGATCGAGTTTCATCACCTTGTCATACACGCTCGCGACGACGTAAGGACTTTTCTTCAGCGATCTGCTCATTATTTGCCCGCCTGTTATCTGGACTGTATGTTTTTGTTAGTTCTGTTTATCTGACGTTAACCGAAAGCCGACGATTACCCAAGCTTCAGGATGCCGTAGCGGCGGCTGCGGCGGCGACGGATGATCGCGCTGTTGCTCGGCTTTTTCTTGTTACGGGTCGAGGTGCCCTTCGTCGGTTTCCCGGTGGGGCTGACCGGATGACGGCCGCCCTTGGTGCGCCCTTCACCACCGCCGTGCGGGTGGTCGATCGGGTTCATGGCGGTACCGCGGACCGTCGGGCGGCGGCCCATCCAGCGGACACGGCCGGCCTTTCCGATAACGATGTTCATATGGTCACTGTTGCCGACCACACCGACCACGGCGCGGCACTTGCTCGAGATACGGCGGATTTCACCGCTCGGCAGGGTGATCTGCGCCCAGCCCGACTCGCACGCGACCAGAACCGCCTTGACGCCGGCGGTGCGGCACATCACGCCGCCGCGGCCGGGAAGGAGCTCGATGTTGTGGATTTCGGTACCGAGGGGGATCTCACTGACCGGAAGGCAGTTGCCGACCGTCGGCGGGGCGCCGGGGCCGCTGAGGACCTTCATGCCGACTTCGAGACCGTCGGGAGCGATGATATAGCGTTTTTCGCCGTCCGCGTAGTAAAGCAGGGCGATACGGGCGCTGCGGTTCGGATCGTACTGGATCGAGTTGACCGTGGCGGGAATCCCGTCCTTGTTGCGGCGGTAGTCGATCAGGCGGTACTTCCGCTTGCAACCGCCGCCGCGGTGACGGACGGTGATGATCCCCTGGTTGTTGCGACCGTTGCAGCGGCGCTTGGCGCGAAGAAGGCTCTTCTCGGGAGCGGCCCCTTTGGTGAGCTCGGCAAAATCGCTGACGCTCATGTTGCGGCGCCCGGCGTTATTCGGCTTGTATCTTCTGATTCCCATTGCTTCTCTCGTTTATGTAAAACTGTGGTTCGTTTTGCTGACGTGCCGAAGGCACCCGTGCGGACGGCATCTTAGAAGATGTCGATGCGGCTTTCCGGATCGAGGGTGACCATCGCCTTTTTCCACGACTTGGTCCGGCCGACCGAGCGGCGGGTGCGGCGGAGCTTCCCCTGGCGGTTCTGGGTCGTCACGTTGACGACTTTGACCTCAAAAAGCTCTTCAACCGCCTTTTTGATCTGCTCTTTCGAAGCCAGCTTGTTGACTTCAAAGGTGTAGGTGTTCCGCTGGTTCGAGTTGAAGAAACCCTTTTCCGTCACGATGGGACGGAGGATAACCTGGTAAGGTTCCAGCTGGAGACGGGTTTCGGTGATATCTTTGTTGCGTGCCATTTTTCGGTTTCCGTTGTTTTAGGATTCTCTTTTCAAGCTTTCGCGAAGGATCACTCCGCCGCCGATGTCGCATTGGCGACAAACTTTTCCATCGCGGCTTTGGTCATCAGAACTTGTTTAGGACGCAAAACCGCATACGCGTTCAGGTCGCTCACGGGGAGAACGTCGACGCGCGGGATATTCCGAACGCTCTTGTAGATGTTGAGGTCATACGAATCGACCACAATCAGGAGCGAGGAGTCAATCGAAAGATTCTTGAGCAAAGAGGCGATCTCTTTGGTCTTGGGGGCGTCAACCGAAATGGCATCGACAAGTTTCACGAAGTTTTCGTTGATTTTGCTGACAACCGCCATCTTGGTAGCGGTTTTCAGGGCTTTGCGCGGAAGGCGGTAGCTCCAATCGCGCGGACGGAGCGCGAAGATATGACCGCCGCCGCGGCGAACGCCGCTCTGGCGCATACCGGCGCGGGCGTTCCCCGTCCCCTTCTGGCGGAAGAGTTTTTTGCCGGTACCGGCGACTTCGCGGCGCGACTTGGTCTTCACCGAACCCTGACGGAGATTCGCCTGGTACATGACCACCGCGTCATGAAGGAGCTGCTTGTTGATCCCTTTCGGAGCGATCGCTTCGGTGTTGACTTCAAAATCGCCAACCTGGGCCCCGGTTTTATCGTAGATCGGAAGGTTTGCCATAATAGCCACTCTATTCCCAAATGATTGTTGCTGTTGAATTACGCCAGACGCCATTTGTTGGTCTTGGGCGCCGGCAGGAAGTTCGTCGGACGGATGGTGACCAGACCGCCGACCGGACCGGGGACCGCGCCGCGGATCAGAAGGAGATTGTTCTCTTTGTCAATCTTGACGACCTTCTGGTTCCGGATGGTGCACTGGGTATTGCCATACTGCCCGGGCATCCGCTTCCCTTTGGGAGTGCGGCTCGGATACGCACTACAGCCCGTGCTTCCGAGATGACGGTGACATTTCTTCACACCGTGGGTGGCGCGCTGGCCGGAGAAATTGTGACGCTTCATGGCGCCCGAATAACCGCGACCCTTGCTGATGCTCGTCACATCGACGGCGATGACATCGTTGAAAACGTCGACATCGTACTTCTGGCCGACCTCAAAACCGGCGACCGGAGTACGGAACTCTTTGATGTAGCGCTGGGGAGCGACTTCGGCCTTGGCGACCGCTTCAACGCCCTTTTCGGCGAGCTTGGCCTGACGCTTGCTTTCGAGCTTGGCGACATGCCCCTGCTCGCTGCGGCTGGCAAGGCGCATCGGCTTGTCTTTGTAACCGAGCTGCACAGCTTCGTAACCGTCTTTTTCGAGCGTTTTGACCTGAAGAACACTGCACGGACCAGCCTGGATCACCGTCACGGGGATCACCGCCCCCTGTTCGGTGTAGAGCTGGGTCATACCGACTTTCTGTCCGAGTAAACCGATTCCCATCTTTGTATCCTTGTTCTGTTTTGCGCATTGCGGCCAGAGACTCTTTTGAAAGGCTTTCGCCCTGTTCTAAGGCCGGTACGTCCGTAAAAAAGTTTAAACCTGACAGCGCCGATTATTTGCCGCCGGTCTTGATTTTGACATCAACGCCCGCCGGAAGCGTCAGCTTGTTCAGTTCATCGATCGTCTGGTTGTTGGCGCTGACGATGTCGATGACGCGATTGTGCGTCCGCATCTCGAACTGCTGACGGGCTTTCTTGTCGACGTGAGGACTCGAAAGAACCGTGTAGCGCTCGATACGCGTCGGAAGCGGGATCGGCCCCCGAACTTCTGTGCCGCCCCGTTTCGCAGCTTCAATGATCTGCTGCGCGCTTTGATCGAGGACAGCGTTGTCGTAAGCTTCCATTCGGATACGGATGATATCGCCTTTTTTTTCTGAGGGCATGGAATTCTCCTATCTATATGCTGAAATGGAGTGTAGAGCCGATCACCTGATTGCCAAGTTTCTCTATACTCGCAGTCGCCGGCGACGTTCACCCGAATGTAGAGGGGAGGTGAAAAAATCGGCCTGGGGCTTTCAACGAAACGGCTTTCCCAAAACACTCAAACCGTTTGTCTGCGAGGTCAGCCCGTTTGGACGAAGGGCGCTCCCTCATAACCACCGCTAAAGCTGATTTGCTGGTAATTTGCAAATATCAGATAGCAGTATAAACCAAGAAAAGAATCGTGGAAGGGGGCTAATTTAGAAAATTTTCTATTTTTTCCGGAAAAAAAACCGCGCAAACCCAAAGAAAAGGAATCCGTTCCTCTTCTGGGTTTGCCGGTAATCCCGAACGCATCCTTGCGGCGGGAGGCGGTGGCTGAACCGCCGAAATTCAACAGCCGGAAGTAACGGCTGTTTAGATGTTTTCCGCTTCCGTGCGGATTCCCAAACCCATCCTTGACGGCCTGCCGGAACATGGTTCAAAACGACTCGCGAATCGCCCGGAACCCCTCCGCTCAAGCCGGAAAGAAGATAGCATTTTTTCGGAAAACGGTCTACGCCAATTCCGCGGACAACACCCGAAGCTTAGCGGGTATGGCTCAGAAACCACGTATAAAGCTCCTGATTGGAGTACG
>CAZRNI010000138.1:0-6849 GCA_964601425.1 uncultured Eubacterium sp.
TAACCCCTCAAGATTGAGGGGCAGGGGAGTTGATGCGTCGAAGACGCTTTTTTATGCGTGTCAGCCTGATGGGGTTATATGCGGATTGTTCCACACTTCTTGTTATCGAAATTCAGCATCCCTATGTATTTCGACCTTAATGGGCCGGAATTAAATATTACAAAAATATTAAAAATATTAATTGACATTTACAATTGAACTGCATATAATATTACTGAAATTGAACATTTCTGTCCAATTTCGCGTTGGGCAAAATGATTTTTTTACTAGTCGAGGGGAGAATAATTCAATGAAAGGCCGTAGATTTGCAGCAGTATTACTTGTATTATCTATGCTTCTGATGCTCGTGCCGATGCAGGCGTTTGCAGAGGACGAGGTTGTACCGGAAGCGGCGTCAGTGAGTACGGTGTCAGAGCCGGCTGTAACAGCAGAGAGCACTGTTCCGGAAGCAACTGTGACGGCTGAAAGTTCAGTGCAGTCAGTTTCTGAATCAGAAGTAAGTGTTCCGGCAGCAGAAACAGAAGCTGCGGCAGAAGAGATCGCAGCGGAGGAAACTGCAGAGCCGGAAACGGAGACTAAAGAAGCTGCCGAGGCAGTGGAGAGTACGTCTGCAGAGGAAGCAGTGGTTGCTGCTTCGAGTGAAGAGGAGACTGTCCAGACAGAGGCTGCACTCGCTGGCGAGGGCGGAGAGCTGACACAGATGGCATTTTCCGAAACGACATCCGGCGTTACATGGGCAGATGCTTCATCAACTGTGGATGCGAATGGTGTGCGAACTGTTATGTTTACAGCTACCATTCCGGAAGGAACGACAGCATCCGAGCTGAATCTGAACGTACTTAACAGCGGCAATCTCAGTGCACTTTCCAATACAGATACACTGATTCAGTATGTTGTCAATGTAACGGACAATACAAATAGCTACCAGTTTAAGGCAGACAGCGGTGCAGTTGCTCTTGTTGACGGAACAGGTGCAGTTGCAGGCACCGGAGATGCAAGTGCAGTTTTGCTGGGTACTTCTGCATCCGGAAGCTTCGCAGGTGCTGATACTTACTTGAAGGAATCTACGTCATCCGGTGAAGGAAACGGCTTCAACACGATCCTGCAGGGTCAGTGGGGGACTGTTGGGAGTTCTCATGTACTTTCCTATTATCAGCAGACTGCGACAGGAAACACACCAAATCTGTACCCGGTTGTCCAGTTTAAACTGACCAAAACGGATACTGCTGCTGTATCATCTTCATCTACAGCTGAGCAGACAGATGATCTTTCCGGATCCGTTCCGCTGACGGTTAAAAAAGTGCTGACCGGACAGACACTGCAGGCCGACCAGTTCACCTTTGAACTGAAGGATGAAAACGGAAATGTGCTTCAGACCAAGAAAAACGCACAGGATGGAACGATTCCGTTTGACGCACTCAACTTTACACAGAATGATCTCGGCGAGCACAAATACACGATTAATGAAGTAATGCCGGAAGGCGCAAAAGCAGATAATAACGGAAAAATCGTTGTTGATAACATCGAGTACGACACACACACAGAATCCGTTACCATCACAATCTCGCTGAATGAGGAAGGGAAGCTTAAGGCAACCGTGCGGCAGAGCACGACAGAGCTGACATTCACAAATAAATATGTCGGCACTGCAAGTTCAACAACATCAAGCACGACCAGCAGAACCAGTCCGGCAACAGGAGACAGCACACCGATCATGCCGTACATCAGCATGCTGACTGGAGCTTTCCTCGCACTCGTCCTGTCGAAACGCCTGATTCGCGCTTACGCAAAGCGTTGAGTGGACAGAACTTAGGAATGCATACATAAATACATCACAGGGTCATCTGCAGAGGTGCAAACAGTCCCTGTGATGTATTTTTATGTATATTTTGCTCCCTTGTTTAAAAGCGCATGCACTGCAAACCGTTCGGTTGAAAACCCTCTCTATTTATTGTATGATAGTATTCGTATTACTCTGCCCGGGCGAACGGTCCGGCAAACGGGAGGAAGATATGAATATTGGCGAAGTGACCAGAAGGCTTGCTTTTAACACACTTGACAAACTGCAAGGCGGTAAGCTGAATACGCTCAAAGAAGTAAACAAAGCAGAAATTGTCGACGGTGTGACACCGGAGTATCAGATGCGGCGGCAGAAGGCGCTGCTTCAGTATGCAGCTGCAAACTGTCCTTACTACAGGGAGAGGTTTGCGGGTGAATTGCATCACCGCACGCTGGAGGATCTGCAGCTTTCTGATTTTCCGGCCTTGAATAAGCTTCAGTTTATTGAAAACTACGATACAATTTTCAGCGATGCTTATCTGGAACTGAAGGATTCGCTGGCACATCTGACGACCAGCGGTTCAACCGGAACACCGTTTACGGTTCTTGCTGATCCTGAAAAAATGAACCATGTTAACATGAATTTCATGGCAGTTCTCGAACTGAACGGCTTCCGCATGGGAATGAAGCGCGGGGAATTCCGTGCGTGGATTGAAGGAAAGAATACAATTTCCAAGTGGCGTTCCTTCAAGAATAATCTGAAAATGATTGAAATTTCCAACATGGGAGACGAGCAGGTTCAGGCAATTTTTGAACGGATCCGCAAAGAACAGATCCAGGTCCTGGTTACGTATTCAAGCGGGCTGACAGCACTGACAGAATACGCAGAACGCAAAGAACTCCCTGTTCTGGAATGGAAAAACTGGCCGGTGGAAATGATCTTTACAATGGGAGAAGCACTTCCGCAGTCCACACGCGAAAAAGCTGAAAAGATATTCGGCATCCGACCGGTTCTCACCTACGGAAACAATGAGAACGGATTTATCGCGGTCAGCCTTGACGGAGCCGATACCTATACTATTGATCTTTACAGCTATGAAATAGAGATCCTGAAGATGGACAGCGATGAGCCGGCGGAAGAAGGCGAGCTTGGCAGGATCGTTGTGACCGATTATTATAACCGTGCGTTTCCGATGATCCGCTATGATACCGGAGATACCGGGAAAGTCCGCAGATGGACAGATGAAAACGGTCGTGTCCACGCTGAATTCACAGAAATATACGGCCGCCGCGGCTCCCTGATTTACAACACATCAGGTCATCCGCTGTCGATGCATGTCTTTATGAACAACCTGCTGAACTTCCAGGGCATCCTGCGGCAGGCGAAATGCACACAGACAGGCCTGAAAACCTATACGCTCACACTGAATCCGTATCCTGAAGTACAGGTGGATGAAGCTGCTGTCATTGCTTCCTATAAAAAATATCTGGGCGATGACGCGGAGTGCACGGTCGAATATGTCGATGTCCTGCCGGTCCAGCAGTCCGGCAAGACGATGGTTTGTGAGCAGTTATGCGAGGAATATTTATCTTGAGTATGGACAGGAATTGAACCCGGACATGCGGAAGAAGAGGAACTATGAAAGTCTCAGATTATCTGGTACAGGTATGCGCCGGGGCGGGGATCAGCGATGTCTTCGTCGTAAACGGAGGCGGTGCGATGCACATGAACGATTCGTTCGGGCACAGTCCGGACATGCGCTGTACCTATCATCATAATGAACAGGCCTGTGCGATGGCTGCGGAAGCTTATGCGCGTGTGTATCAGAAGCCTGCCATGGCGCTGGTTACGTCCGGACCTGGCGCGACAAATGCGATGACAGGCGTGCTCTGTGCATGGATGGAATCAATACCGATGCTGGTGATTTCCGGTCAGGTGCGGTTTGCCACAACGGTGCGCAGCAGCGGTCTGAATCTCCGGTCTATGGGTGTGCAGGAGTTTGACATTACGAAGGCAGCTTCTGCTATGACGAAGTATGCTGTCATGATTGAAAAGAAGGAGGACGTCCGCTACTGTGCGGAGCGCGCGCTCTATGAGATGACGCACGGGAGAAGAGGCCCGGTCTGGCTGGACGTTCCGCTGGATGTACAGGCGGCAGAGATTGATCCGGAAGCGCTGGAAGGATTTGCGCCGGAAGTATGCAGCATTTTCCAAAAAGAAGATGCTGCACAAAAAAACAGGAAAGGGTCAGGCGAGGTTGATCAGACGGTTTCGATCCGGAAATTTTCAGATGAACTGATCCGTCAGATTATCGAAAAACTGCAAACTGCAAAAAGACCGGTTCTTTTTGGCGGATATGGCGTACATGCAGCCGGCGGCGAGAAACTGTTTCTTGAACTGGCCGAATTGGTGGGGGCACCGGTCCTGACCGGTATGTCAAGTATCGACCTGATTCCGAATGCGCATCCACTGTATGCGGGCCGGACAGGGATGACCGGCAGCCGCGGCGGAAATCTTACAATGGCAGGCTGTGATGTATTTCTATCCATCGGAAGCCGCCAGAGCTTCCTGCAGACCGGATTTAACTATCAGGACTGGGCAAGAGAAGCATTTACGATTTTGAATGATCTGGATGAAGAGGAATTGAAAAAGCCCAATCTGCACGTATCACTGCCGGCAGTCGGCGATGCGCGTATCCTGATGGAACAGTTAATTGCCGGCTTGAAGGAAATGGGTGTTTCAAAGGAGCGTCCGCTGGCATCTGATCCCGCCTGGGCAGTGCGGGCGGCGGAGCGGGAACGCCGGTATCCGGTCGTGACGGAGGCGGAAAAAGGGCCGCAGCCTGACGGAAAAGGTAATCTGTACGCATTTTATGACATGCTTTCAGAAGAACTTCCGGAAGGTGCACAGCTGCTTGCGAGCTGCGGTACATCCCGCGTTACAGGCACACAGGCCTTCCGTGTAAAGGAAGGACAGCGGTTTTACACGAATTCCGCCACGGCGTCTATGGGATACGGATTACCGGCATCCATCGGACTTGCCCGTGCACTAAATAGAAAGAATGTTTCGGAACAGCAGACCGTCAATGTTGTAGACGGAGAAGGTTCCTTTATGATGAATCTGCAGGAACTGCAGACCATTGCAACCAATCGTCTGCCGATCCGCATTTTTCTGATCTGCAACGGCGGTTACCATTCTATCCGCCAGACACAGCAGGCTTATTTCGGTGAACCGCTGATCGGCATCGGCGAGGAGAGTGGTGATCTCGGATTTCCGGATCCGGAAAAGCTTGCCGATACATTTGGTCTTTCCTATGGGACATGCCTTAGAAATGAAACCTTGCAGGAAGATCTGGAACAGGCGCTGCAATTGCCGCTTCCTGCGCTGATCCGTGTAGAGGTTTCCCCATTGCAGAAGACAGAGCCGAAAGCGGCCTCCAGAAAACTGGCTGACGGGCGCATGGTCTCTGCACCGCTGGAGGATATGGCACCATTTCTGTCACGTGAGGATCTGGAAAGAGAGCTGGAAATCCCGATGACGGAAAGTGAGCGGATGCGGTAGAAATTGTGCCGGTAAATGTGATTGATTTAAACACACCCGGTTCAGCAGCGGAGAAAAACTCTGTATCTACAAAAAATATGTGGAGAAAAACTATGGAACGTAAAAAACTGCTGTCGGTTGTCATTCCGACCTTTAACGAGGAGGAAAATGTCGGACCGATGACGGAAACGCTCGTTCGGATTTTTGAGAATGAGCTCCCGGAATATGATTACGAGATTATATACATCGATAATCATTCCAAAGACCGCACGCGGCAGCTTCTGCGGAAGCAGTGTGAGGAAAACAAACACGTCAAGGCGATTTTCAACGCCCGCAATTTCGGACAGATGCGCTCGCCGGTACATGGCTTGAAGCAGGCGTACGGCGATGCAGTACTGCGTCTGAACGCGGATTTCCAGGATCCGCCGGAAATGATTCCAGAGCTGGTGCATGCGTGGGAGCGCGGCTCCAAAATTGTGATCGGGATCAAAAACAAGACCAGCGAAGGCCGGTTTATGGCCTGGATGCGCAAGATCTATTACAAGCTTTTGCGCAAAATTACAGACATCGGACATATTGAAAACTTTACCGGCTTCGGTCTCTATGATAAAGCATTTGTGGATGTCGTTCGCGGAATCGATGATCCGATGCCTTACCTGCGCGGTATGATCGCGGAGCTGGGGTATGATTACGAGACGATTCCTTACGACCGGCCGAACCGCCGTGCGGGCAAGAGCAAGAATAATTTCTACAGCCTCTACGATGTGGCGATGACCGGTATCACGGCTTATTCGAAAGTCATTCTCCGGTTTGCTACATTTATCGGATTTGGAATCGGCGCGTTGTCATTTCTGGTGGCAATCGTCTATTTTATCCTGAAACTGATTCACTGGGACTGGTTCCGTTCCGGTATTGCACCGCTTGTCATCGGTGTATTCTTCCTGGGCGGTGTTGAACTGTTTTTTATCGGACTTCTGGGAGAATACATTCTGTCCATCAACCAGCGTGTCCTGCACCGGCCGCTGGTTGTAGAAGAAGAACGGCTGAATTTTGATTTACCAGTATCAAAAGCTGAGCATCCACATCATGGACACATGGATGTGGATGCGAAGGTTTTTGATACGCCCCACAATGAAGATGGAGCGGGGAAGGACCCCCGTGAAATCTGAATTGCGGGTAGAATTGCGAAAGTGCGAAGCACGAAGCAATTCGTAAATCAAAAATGTTATGGAGTTTCTTTGATGAATGTATTTATTGACTTATATCGCAGACACAAAGAAGTCATCAACTATCTGATTGTCGGCGGTCTGACAACCGTCGTCAGCCTTGGCGTCTATTATGCCTGTGTACTGACATTTCTCAATCCGGACAATGCTCTGCAGCTGCAGGCTGCGAATGTTATTTCGTGGATTGCTGCGGTGACATTTGCATACTTTACCAACCGCATTTTTGTGTTTGAAAGCAAAAATCCGCATATTTTAAAGGAAGCCGGAGCATTTTACGCAGCCAGACTCGGAACGCTTTTGATG
>CAZRNI010000139.1:0-6848 GCA_964601425.1 uncultured Eubacterium sp.
GTGAAAACGGGTCTTTTTCTATACCGTGCCCGAAAAACATTTCTTGTTAATTAGAATATAAAGTAACAGGAACATATCGAATCAACCGAAAACGTTTTCGCGTTGCGTAATCGATATATTCATCGTATTATTAGACTGGTTTTTTATATAAATACGAAGGAGTATTGATGAAGGCAGTTATATTCAAAACAATACATAAATACCTGAAAAAGATCAAACAGCCGGGAAGCTCTATTGTAGCAGTCCTGGTTGTTTTTGTAATGGTGTTTGCGATGGCGGCGCCGGCATTTCCCGCGGCAGCGGCGGAGCCCGGTGGCAGTTCTGGCGGTGCGGCAGCTGACGGTACGACCGACGGAAATCAGGGCAGTGCAGAGTTTGTGATCGATACA
Organism: uncultured Eubacterium sp.; assembly: GCA_964601425.1. Lineage (GTDB taxonomy): Bacteria > Bacillota > Clostridia > Lachnospirales > Lachnospiraceae > CADBRN01. The sequence goes on from CAZRNI010000139.1 coordinate 390, forward strand.
GAAACTGACAAATCCTTATCCGGTGCTGCCGACACAAATGAGGAAGACAGCGCAGGTGATATTGCGCAGTCCGATTCCTCCGGCACTTCCGGCGCCGATGGCAATTCCCAGCCCGGTTCTGACTCTGACCTGCATGAAGAGATGGTCATTACGACCGTCACAAGCCCGGCGCAGGCAGAGGGCATCGGCGCAGCATCGGAGACGAAGACGATAGTTGACGTGGAATATCATCCGTTTGCCAGCCTGACCGCTCACCCCGAGAGTGATCATGTCTATGTCGACGATGATATCGTGCTGGCGGTTTCGTTTACGATGGAGGATCTGGCGCAGGCCAATTTCTACGGGGAAATTCTTTACGATCCGGATAAGATTGATTACAGTTTGGCAAGAGGCAAAATCACGCTGGATGGCGGCGAAGCCGGCACTTACGAGGTCAAAATTGTAGACGGACACGCGTATCTTTGCATCTCTCTGGATGACGAACATGCGGCAGGTTCGGCCGGAAGGGGCGATTTTGCGATGACGGCGGTGGCAACGGCCGCAGGTGAAATCCGCTTTAATAATGAAGTGATCACCATATACGATCCATCGGATGAAAAGTACGATAATATAAGCGTCACCAAATCCGCGACGGGCCCGCAGCCGGTCGTGTCGGGGGAGCATCAGGGAGAATATGTCTACAGCTATGAAGTGATTCTGAAGAATAATAACGATGAGCCGATCGACAACCTGACAGTCTTTGACTGCCCCAACTACATGAACAATGCGTCCAATTATAAGGACGGCGCGTGGCCTTCCTGGCCGGAAGATACGACCCGCATTGACTTGCAGTATCCGGATAAGCTGCCGGGAAACGGAAATGATTATACGCTGACGCTTACCGAAAGCCCGGACAAGCTACCGGGAACGAGCCGGCGCTACAATGAGTACCAGTGTACCGGCGTCTCGATTGATCCCGGTCAGGAGCTGAAGTGGACGTATGAGGTCTATCTGACAGCGGCTGAGGCGGCCAAGGTCGAACGGCTGCAGAAGACGGCGTACTGGACAAATTATGCCGGCTTCCGTGTCGGCAATCAGAAAATCAAAGAAGTATCCCGGGCCGTCAGCTTTACGCCGGACACGACGCCTATGACCAAGATCGGCGCACTTCCCAAAGAGGAAGGCGGCGACATGGAGTGGACGATCGCGCTGGAGACAAAAGGCTCCTACAACGCGGCCGGAAAATACATCTCCGACCATCTGAAGAAGGATGCAGTCTCTGAAGGCGATGATCTTCATTTCATTCTGGACAACACAGGGGCGGAGCAGCCCTACGCAGTGGTTTACCGGAATGGCGTGAAACAGGACGGAAAAGTGATGCTGACGTGGGAGCGGGTTGACGATGCCACAAAACTGACAAGCGGAGAACCTACAAAGCTATATTATGATGAGGCCGGCAATTTCATCTGGTTTTCCGAGGAACAGACGGACGCCAACTACGGCTATCAGCTGCATTACTGGACCAGCTTCAAAACGGAATGGATGGGGCTGGACAGCATCAACCAGGCGGCGTCTAACTTTTCCGATCGGACGATGAAAGGCATTGACGGCGACTACGAGGCCGACATTTCGCTGACAAAGAAGCTGCTTTTGTATGATGAAAACAATCGGTCCGCCGACTGGGAAATCAATGTTCCGGTTTACCTGACGCACCCGGTTTCCAATGTCTACCTGCGGGATTATCTGCCGACTGCCGCACGAAGTCTGCGTCAGGACAATCTTCGGGATACGATGGATTATATGGGGCAGATTCCTGTGGAGGACACGACCGGCGGCAGCCTGGTTTCCACGCCGGACGAAGAGGGCAGTGTAACAAATGCGAATAATGAAAAGTTCCGGCTGGTGCACCGTTACTGGGAATTTAATTCTGTTGCGGAATTTGAAGCGTTTACCGGCATACATATAGAGGTGACCGGGACGCTGGGCGCAGGAACACAGAGTACCGGGGCAGCGACTGCAGATGCAGTGCTGTGCACACACGGCAAACTGGGATTCTACGCCAGTACATATCTGTATGCGGACAGCGGTAAACCGGCCGGCGGCCTGTGGTTTATTTATCCGAATGCGGTAACTGCGGCGAATACATCGATCTCCAGCAGCGGAATGCGCAATCTGGCCAGCACGCTGCCGGAGGGGGATTATAATATCTGGCTCAACTACCGGTCGACAACGCCGGCATCTTGTACGAAGGATGAGACAAATATCAACTACGTGTATCTGAATGGCACGACTGCGCTCGGAAATAATTTTTCCCTGAATGCGTACGCCGCGTACTACATGTACCCGACACGTGACGGAGAGGAATCCATTGATAAGAAGATCGCAAAGGTCGAGCACAAAGCAAACGGAAAGATCGATATTACGTACATGGTACTGGCGGACAACCGCAGCACCAAGTACAACGGCACCACAATTCATACCACAAATACGTATGACGACTTTTTGAGCGGTCTGCCTGCGGGCGCGGCGAAACTGGTCATTCCCGATCCGGGTAAGCGGGACGGCGTGAGAATTTACAAGATCCCGGCGACCTACAATCCGGATGATCCGACCGGATGGACCTTGCGGGAGGCACATTCGGTTGAAGAATTGGATAAATCTGAGAATGGGTATTTGCTGATAACAGATCCGCTGACAGACAGAAACAAAATACCCGGCGAATGGTGGGGCGGCATCACCCGTTAGCGCATGGACGAAAACGGGTTTAATGTTTATGTGCCGTACAGCTATACGATCAATCAGTGGTTCGAATATATTAAATCGTCAACCGGAGACATAAATAATACCAAATATTGGGCGATGCGCGCATTCAACCATGTTTATGATGTTGCATCGGGGTATGACATAGACTGGTCGCAGTATAAGTCGCCAGAAGATTTCTATAGCAACTACGACTTCAGCAAAATGACAAAGAGCTCGTTTTACTTTGTCTACACGGTCGAGGTCGATGAGGAATTACTCAATCAGAGCGATATTCTGCGCAATACGATCAACCGGTACACCGGCAACTCGATCACCGGCAGCTCCTATCAGGATTATGCGATCCTGCTGAATGAGCTCCGGAAGAATATCACTGAGAAGCCGACGGCAAAAAACAATTACACCGTTTCCTATCAGCTGGACGTAAAGATGACGGAAAAGCTGAAAGCGCTGGATACCTACACCATCACGGATAAGCTGAGCGACAATCAGGAGCTCGATGTACAGACCCTGCGGATTTATAAGGTGAATGCAGACGGGACGGAAACATTGCTTCCGTCGCAGCCGCCGGCGGGGGGCAGCGGTGCGTATTACACCAGTATGTACACCGATCACAACCTGGTCATCGCGATGAATAAAGGTGAAGAAGACTGGGCAGATCAGTACGCGATCCGCTACGAAGCTTACCTGACAGACTATGAGGGCCGCGTGCAGTACGACAATGAGGCCAGAATCCCCGACGGCGAGGATATTCCGCACAGTACCAAGGGAGAGGTCTTTGTCAAGCGGCCGGAGGGTCAGGTAACACACCTTGCGGTCGAAATCTATAAATATGACGGAAATAACACCGCGCAGTCCCTTGCGGGCGCGAAATTTAAACTGCTGCGGCTCTCGGAAGAGAAACAGACTGAACTGAAAGCGCTGGCCGGCGAGAGCAGTACGACGCAGGAAACAATCGACACATATCTGGCCGGACTTTCAGATGGTGACTGGACACAGTTTGGAGAGGAAAAAACGACCGGTGCTGACGGAAAAGCCGGATTTGGAACCTGGCGCGACAGCGCAGGTGAGGCACATTCCATCCTCTTCAACCAAGTGTACAAGCTGCAGGAAACATCTGTGCCGGCGGGCTACAGCGACGCACAGCTCAAAACCCAGTACTTCATGTTCTACACGACGAATTTGCCTTCGCATGCGGACGTGGACGGGGTTGAGAAGTATGTCCGCTCCTTTGCGCCGGACACGGCTTCCTTCCAGATCCCGAACTACAAGACCAGTTTCCGGGTATACAAGGTAGATGCGGATGATACGGCAAAAAAACTGACCGGCGTGCGCTTTGGCCTGTTCGCAAACGCGGCGTGCACGCAGCCGGTCACAGGCTATCAATATCCAAACGGCGAGCCGGCAGCGGAGGGCTATATCTATTATCCGGACATACCGGTGCCGGTAAGCGGGACGGCGACGTATTATCTGAAAGAAATGCAGGCGCCGGAGAGCTACCTGCTTGACCCCAACCGCGTATTCGTCGTCAACGTTACATCCGAAGGACAGATTTCATTTGAAGAAAAAGTTTGGGTGAAAAACGAAGAAGATACAGCAGACGGGACACTGCGGGATCTGACAGCCGGGGAGACGCCGGCGAAGATCAGCGCGGATGCCATCGGCATCACAGTCGCAAACAAGCCAAACAAGACCACATTCGAATTTAACAAAGAATGGCTGTTTGGCGGAGAGAAGAAATCGTGGCCGGACGAAGTGAAGGAAATCACCGTCACGCTGAAACGAACCTGTACACCGGCGGGAAAAGATCCGGTCACACAGACCGTTACCTTCACCGTGCCGAAAGTCATGACCGGCGAGATCAGCCTCAAAGAAATCACCGGTTCGCAGATCTCCGGCAAGGTCACGCAGACAGTTACGGGAACGGATAATACTTATACCTACAGAATCACAGATCTGGAGGACGTCGCATTTGGCAATACAGCCGAAAAAGACGGCGCGTTGAAATGGACCTACACCATTACGGAGGCACAGGTTGACGGCTACGAAATGCCGAAGTACGTTCCGAAGGATGCGGCCGAGCCGGATAAAAAAGCGGACGCTGTCGGCAGCGGCGGCACCATCCGGAACGAACAGACCGATACCGGAACAGTGCTTCCGGGGATCGGCGGCCCTGGCACCGCGATGTTCTATCTGATGGGGGCGATTCTCGTCATCGCAGCCGGATTGTGGAAGATGGTAAGTGGCAGAAAACGATATAGTTGACGTAATATCTACGGCGTGTTATGATAGAACTGCTCATTTGAGTGAGGAACATTGAAATAAGCGCAGGCGGTTGGCTATCATCTTCGAGAGGAGGTGATGCATATGCCGATTATACTGACAATTCACGTATTTGGATATACTATTACTGTCAGAATAACGACAAACAACCGCCACTCGGCCAAGTGACCGGGACGACAAGACGATGGTGGAGCCGGATATTGTTGTGCTGTGCAATCAGTCTTCGCTGAACAACCGTTATTTTGACGGGGCTCCGGACCTGGCAGTGGAGATTTTGTCGCCTTCCACAAGGGCACATGATTTGCTGCGGAAGCGGTACAAGTTTCAGAATGCCGGGGTGAGAGAGTACTGGGTTATTGATCCGAAGAAGCAGGAAGTGCTGGTGTTTGATTTTGCCGGCGGTGCGTCCGAAAAGCCGGAGATCTATCCGTTCGGCGGGAAGATTGCGGTCCGGATTTCGGAAGGTGTCTGTGAGATCGATACGGCGGAATTTCCGGAGGTGGTCCGGATGGTGGAAGCGTGAGCAAAAAATGCCGGAATCCTGCGGTTATTGACCTTTGCAGATGCTGCTTTTCTTAGTAATTCAGCTTCTGTCAGACCTGATCGTTGATGATGCCCGCCCCTTTGATCGTTTCCCAGATGCATTCTGCAGCAAATGCAGACCCTGCTTCAGAAGCGTGTTCGCCGTCCGCATCAAACATTTCAATTTCGGGATGGTTTTCCTGATAAGTCCACCAGTTCTCGCCGACCGGCGCCAGCAGGGCGTCGATTTCGCCGGCGATCCGGCGGTGGACTTCATTCATATGTGCCTGGTCTTCCGGCCTGGATTTGACAGCCCAGGTTTCGTAGATGACAGGCTTGCTGCCGGCCCTGCGGATCCATTTGTTCAGCGTGTTTGCGGATGTCCGGTATTCTTCCTCCTGTACGAAGGGCTGGGCGTATTCCTGCAGGACGACGTAGTCGTAGTCGCCGTGGAGGATATTAAATTTGACCTCCGGCTCTTTCACGTGCTGCCGCAGGTACCAGCCGCCGTGAGCGATCATGGTGACGCTGCAGTCGTAACCGTCCTCCTTTGCAAGACGCTGCACCGTGAGGGGCAGGTCATTGTAGTAGGTATGGCTGTTGCCGATGAAGAGGATGGACAGAGAGACATGTTCGGACACGTCTTTTTTTTCTGTATATTTGCAGAATACAAAAAAAGTAAAAGCGACAATGAACAGAACAGTCAGCAGTATTAGAATGAGAAGGGTGCGATTTAGTTTTTTTAGTTCCAGATTCATAATAACATTCCCCCATTTTCTGCACTGCGGAAACCATCTGAATTATATATATACCATTTCAATGGTATAATACAAGTAGTCATTAGACTGCATATATTTATGATTTGAAAAATAACCGGCGCATTCTCGTGACTTCAGTCATGAGTTAGCCGGAAAA
>CAZRNI010000140.1:0-6137 GCA_964601425.1 uncultured Eubacterium sp.
CAGTTCGGCAGGGTTTTCTGTGTCTTGAGAGAAATCATTTCATCTCATTCTTTTTTCTCATTTCAGATCCGGCGGGACTTCCGCCCAGATATTCCTCTTGTCGAATTTCGGATAGTGATAACGCCAGGCGTTGTAATCCTCTTCAGAGATCTTGCCAGCGCGGTAACGGGCTGCTTCTGCGGCTCAGGAAGTGAACAGATTCCACAGGAAGTCTCTTTTCTTGATATCTGTTCCAAAACGGAGGACCGGTTCGCCATCGATCAGGTCTCAGGGTCTATCCAAAAGTACGGGAAGGACCCGGTCCTGTTCATCCGGATCCTGAAAAAGGCGATTGATGTTCTGATCGAAAAGGCGCGGAGCTTCCGGCCGAGTATTATAGCTTCTCTGGAGCTGAAAAAGTATCTGAAAGCTTCAAGACCAGCGGCGGTATTCGGGAGGCAGTTGATTTTATTGAAAACATTGGCGTACAGAAACAGCGAGAAGCGGAAATTCGGTTAACCGCCTATTGAAAATAGCTCTAAGATCTGATACTATTGTTGACAGAAATCCGAAAGAGGTTGTCCCCTGCGGGCAGCCTCTTTATATGACTTATGAACACAATGGGACAGTCCCTTTTTTGCGTGTTTGAAGCGCTGAATGGTGGACTTGAAGGATAGATACAGGGGGAATAAACTAAGCTATGGAAGCATCTTCCAGAAGGCGTCGCAATTCAGAATTTATTTATGGGTTGGATGGCTTGCGTGCGCTCGCGATTATCGGCGTCACACTTTTTCATATGTTTCCGCATACAATTCGAGGAGGGTATCTGGGGGTTTCACTGTTTTTTGTGATTTCCGGATATCTGCTCGCAATTACCTGCGAGAAGCGATACCAGAAAGGCACCTGGCGTGTTTTGTCCTATTACGGAAAGCGTGCGCAGCGTATTTACCCGGGTCTGCTGATCATGCTGTTCGTGACGGTGGGCGTGTACTTTTTTCTGGCGCGTACTGCGATCGGGGGGATCCGGCCGGAGCTGCGCAGTATCATTTTCGGATACAATAACTGGTGGCAGATTGCACAGAACGCTGACTATTTTACAAAAATCACAAATGCATCCCCGTTTACCCCGATGTGGTTTCTTGGGATTGAGATGCAGTTCTATCTGATCTGGCCGCTGTTGTTTACTATATTCTTATATCTGGTCCGCAGAAAAGATGATCGCACGGGGATGTTGTTTATTTTGGTACTCACGGTGATTTCTGCGGCGCTGACGCCGGTTTTATATCGTCCCGGTAATGATGTGACCAGACTTTATTACGGAACGGATACCCGTATTTACGGTCTGCTGTTTGGCGTGATTCTTGGGATGCTGGAAACGAGAAACATGCTTCCGAGACTGCGCAGAAGGACCGCAAAGCAGCTGGCTTTTCCAATGTTTGCCGGTATTCTGGTAATTACAGTAATCGCCTATATCTGGATGGACGGACAGAAAGCGTTTGCCTACAGGGGCGGAATGCTTTTGATGACATTGTTATTTGGCGTGCTCCTGATCCTCGTGACGGATAAAAGACTTACAATTGGTGAGCTGCTGGAGTTTCGTCCTTTGGCGTGGATCGGAAAAAACAGCTACGAAATTTATCTCTGGCAGTATCCGGTTATCTTTTTATTCATGTTCAGAAGATGGAATGAGATTCCGGGTATGCCGGTATTTGAACTGATCCTGATCGGCATTCTCGGTGCATGGCTGCACAAGGCGACAGATGTGTTACTGAAACGGCGTTTTCCGGACTCGCTTATGAGAGCCGGCACCGGAAGACGTGCGGGCGTTTACCTGTCTGGAGCGCTGGCGGTATATCTGTTTTTTGCAGGTGTTGCCGGAGCTGCCGTTGCACCGGCGGAGAAATTTGCGCAGAAGGATGAACTGGAGCAGAGACTGAAGGAAAATCAGAAGATGCTGGAAGAAACGCAGGCAGGCAGCGGGAGCCTGGCAGCAGACGGCACGGTTTCATCCTCGTCTGTTTCTGGCAGTTCTGATCTGTCCGGTACGAGTTCACAGGCAGATACGACACAGAAACAGTCTATAGAAGATATGAATCTCCAGTATGCGGATTCCACCCTGACAAATGCGGCAGAGGTATCAACCAGCGGTGTTCTGATGATTGGTGATTCTATTATGCTGGATTCTTCGCCTGCGATTAAGGAACAGCTTCCGGACTGCTACATTGATGCTGTACAGAATCGTCAGGTCTACGAATGTATTGATCTTGCGCAGGAGTTAATAGCAGACGGACATCTGAACAAAACAGTTGTGATTTCACTGGGAACAAACGGGCCGATCCAGGAGGATGACGCGCGTGAAATACTGGATGTTTTCGGACCGGATGTCAGCGTTTTCTGGCTAACTCTTTTCGGAAGAACCGTAACCTGGGAGAAAGAATCCAATCAGCTTCTTCGGAATCTGCAGCAGGATTACCCGAATTTATCAGTGATTGACTGGTGCAGCCTGATCAAGGAGCACAGCGAATGGCTGTGGGAAGACGGAGAACATCCGAATCCGGAAGGCTCAGAGGTTTATGCGACACTGATCCGCGAGAGTATTGAAGTGGCTGCAGCAAATAAATAATAACATGCAGAATACGGATAAAACAGGAAAATGCCGGTTCTGGCGAGTATATCGCCGGAACTGGTTTTTCTTTGTTTCGATTTAAGGTTTCTCTAAGGAAAGGCCGTTATGATATGCATCAGTAAGAAAGCAGAAAGGAACACTGTTATGAAGAATAAAGGCGTATTTAAACGGGTAGAAACCAAATATCTTATGAATGCATTTCAGTACCGTGCACTGCGCGCTGAGCTGGAAGGAATCGCCGAAGCGGACCGGTATGGTGAAACGTCTATTCTGAATATTTACTATGATACACCTGATTTCAGACTGATCCGGACGTCACTGGATAAACCGCTGTATAAAGAGAAACTCAGACTTCGAAGCTACGGAATACCTTCTGATGAGAAGACAGCTTATATAGAAATAAAGAAAAAATTTCAGGGGGTTGTGTACAAGCGGCGTGTACCGATGCAGTATGCAGATGCAGAAGCGTATTTGAACAGCATTGCATCCTGTCCGCGGGCTGAAGCCTTAGAACAGCAGCAGAACTGGGGGCCCGTAGAACGGCAGATTTCCGGAGAAATAGATTTTTTCCGGCAGCGCTATCAGGATCTGAAGACACAGATGGTTGTATCATATGACAGGATTGCGATGCTTGGCGTCAATGACCCGGAACTGCGTATTACGTTTGACAGAAACATCAGATGGCGTACGACGGATCTGGATCTGCGTCACGGCGGATACGGACATGCACTGCTCCATCCGAATCAGTACTTAATGGAAATAAAGATAATGGGAGCAATGCCGCAGAAGCTGGCAAATATTTTAAGCCGTCTGAAAATATTCAGTGTGTCGTATTCTAAGTATGGAAGCGGATACTGCCGGTATTATCAGTTCCAGACGCAGTATCTGATCACACAAATGCTGGAAAATGAGATTACAGCTGCAGATGAAAGAAGAATGAGAATGAGGGGTGCACAGGCATGAACTTTTTATTTAATACCATTATTGAAAACGGAACTCTAACAGGAAAAGCGTTTTTTATCGCGACATTTGTATCACTGGCAGTCGGCCTGTTCATGGCCCTGATTTATAGCAGAAATCATCGCTATACAAAGAGTTTCATTGTATCACTGGTTCTGCTGCCGGCAATTGTTCAGATGGTAATTATGCTGGTGAACGGCAATATCGGCGCAGGTGTTGCAGTGGCGGGTGCATTCAGTCTTGTGCGCTTCCGCTCGGCTACCGGAACCAGTCAGGAGATTACCAGTATCTTTCTGGCAATGGCGGTCGGTCTTGCAACGGGAATGGGCTATATCGCAATCGCAGTGGTGTTTGCGGCGATAATTACACTGGTAAATTATATTCTGAACATGACACGGTTCGGAGAGCATGGAACGGATCAGCGGGTGTTAAGAATTACGATTCCGGAGGATCTCGATTTTGAAGGGATTTTTGATGATCTTCTGGAAAATTATACGGTCAGTCATGATCTGGCTGAGGTGAAGACCAGCAATATGGGAAGTCTTTACAAGCTGGAATACAACGTGATCTTCAGACAGAATACGTCGCTGAAAGAGTTGATGGATCAGATCCGGCAGCGCAACGGCAATCTGGAGGTTTCCTGCAGCAGACCGGTGACGGCGCTGGATGAACTTTAAGGAGAATATGATTTATGAAAAAAGCAGTTATGTTTTTTACGATGATATGTATGTTGACGATGACAGCAGGCTGCGGGGCATCCCAAAATAAGGTGACGGTTTCGTCCGCGTCTTCTTCTGCAGTTTCTTCAGAAACGGACAGTGCCGCGGATTCTGATGGCACAGATGCTGATGCAGATGCATCAGATCAGGAAAACAGATCAGGAGAAAATGATTCCGCGGGAAGCAATGAGAGTACTGCTGACAGCAGTGCAGCGGCCGGTGATGCAACAAGCCTGGTGACACCGATCGAATCTCTGGATTTGACCGATATGTTTTCAAAACGTGACCAGGATGCTTCTTATGATGAAAGCAGTTCCGCAAAGATAACGCTGACCGGAACTTCTGCGGAGGTGGCCGGAAGCGGTGCTGCAGCAGACGGATCGGTGGTTACAATTACAGAAGAAGGAACTTATATTGTCAGTGGAACGCTGACAGACGGGCAGATCGTCGTAGATGCTGACGATGCAGCAAAGGTACAGATTGTTCTGGAGGGTGCAGAGATAACAAATAACGACAGCGCATGCATTCTGGTTCTTTCAGCCGATAAAGTATTTGTTACCCTTGCTGACGGAACGTCGAATACGCTTTCGGATACGGGAGATGCGTATACGCAGCAGAGCGATGAATATACCGTGGACGGTGTGATTTTCAGCCGTGAGGACCTGACACTGAATGGCAGCGGCACGCTGACAATCAATGCAAACTACAAGCATGCAGTCGTATCCAAGGATGATCTGGTGGTCGCAGGAGGTACTTATGAGATAACGGCTAAAAATAAGGGACTTGCCGGGAAGGATTCTGTCCGGATTCAGGACGGGACAATCAATATTACGTCAGAAGACGATGCGATCCACACCAGCAATGCAGAAGATGCTGGAAAGGGCTTTGTCTATATTGAAGGCGGAACCCTTACACTGGCAGCCGGTGATGACGGAATCCATGCTGAGACGGCTCTGATCATCGCGGGCGGCACCATTGATGTAACAAAGAGCTATGAAGGACTCGAAGGGGCATCCATTGATGTTATGGATGGAACAGTTAATGTTACGGCAAGTGACGACGGCATGAACGCATCCATTTCCGACGGCGATTCGGATAAGACAAATGGTGTTGAGAACGATGGATTTATGTTCCGGGATCAGGATGCACAGAGCCAGGATGCACAGAGCCAGGATGCACCGGGTCAGGACGGATCTGCTGACCAGATGCAGGATAACAATGCCGGACAGGAGGAAGGTATCGCAGATCAAAACAGGGCAGCCGGAACGCTGACGGCAGCATATCAGGATTCGACAGGCACAGTACAGAACAATATGACCGCAAAGGGCGGCCGCGGCGGTATGGGCGGTGGCGGCATGATGGATGCGCAGCCTGCAGCATACCTGAAGATCAGCGGCGGAACGGTTCATGTCAACGCAGAGGGTGACGGGCTTGACTCCAACGGCATGCTGTACATTGCCGGCGTCACAACCACGGTCAGCGGACCGACCAACAGCGGTAACGGCGCACTGGATTACGGCACCGGTGCCGAGATCAGCGGCGGAACCATTATAGCGGCAGGAAGTCTGGGAATGGCTGAGACATTCAGCAACAGTTCCAGTCAGTATTCTGTCATGTACAATCTGGAATCAGCTGTATCTGAAGGAACAGAGGTCAGTCTGGTGGATGCTGAGGGAAATACAGTTCTGACGATGACACCGGAGAAAACATATCAGTCCGTTATTTTCAGTTCGCCGGATATAAAGGAGGGTACTTATACAGTCAAAGCAGGTTCTTCTGAAGAATCAGTTGAAGTGACAGGCGTTGTAACCATGGGCGGTGCATCCGGCGGCATGAACGGCGGTCACGGCGGT
>CAZRNI010000140.1:6147-6839 GCA_964601425.1 uncultured Eubacterium sp.
AAAAAGTACCATGGAGCCGCTGCCGGGCGTGATCGTCCCCGGCGGATTCGGCGGCCGCGGTCAGACGGGACAGACCGATGACGGCAGTATGCCGGAGATGAATGGTCAGATGCCGGATGGCAGTGACGGAACAATGCCGCAGGGCGGCAGAGGAATGGGCCCCGGAGGAAAAGGCCGCGGCGGTATGCGGCCGCAGGACGCTGCAGAAAACATACAGGACCAGGATGGTAGTCAGACAACCGACGGCACTGCAGATGAGCAGCAGAGCGCGTCAGGCAGTGTCTGAAGATGACAGAAGAAAAAGTAGACTGCTTCATCTCTAAATGCTTGTCAAATTTGACAAAACGGTATAAACTAATCATAGCTTTTATGGCATTTTTTGCAAAACGACAGGTATCAAAGAAAGGGAAGGGAATTATGAAAAGCTTTAGCTATGTAATTACTGACAACGAAGGCATCCATGCAAGACCGGCTGGCGAGCTCGTAAAGCTCTGCAAGACCTTCAAGAGCGATATTACAATTGCAAAGGACGGACAGTCCGGCAAGGCAACCAAGATTCTCTCTGTTATGTCTCTTGGCGCTACAAAGGGAAGCACGGTTGAATTTACGATTGAAGGCGAAGATGAAGAAACAGCTGCAGCTGCAGTGGAAGCTTTCATGAAGGAAAATCTGTAATTACAATTTAGCAGGAG
>CAZRNI010000141.1:0-6838 GCA_964601425.1 uncultured Eubacterium sp.
GCGGATATCGGCGAGTTTGTGCATCAGCCGGTGAAGATGTATTCGAGCGGTATGTTCGTCCGTCTGGCTTTTGCGTTGGCGATAAACATCGATCCCGAGATTCTTGTAGTGGATGAGGCACTTTCGGTTGGCGATGTGTTTTTCCAGAATAAATGCTATAAGAAATTCGATGATTTTAAAGCAGAAGGGAAGACGATTCTCTTTGTCAGTCATGATCTCAGCAGTATCACGAAGTATTGTGACCGCGTGATTTTGCTGAACAAGGGTGAAATGCTCGCGGAAGGCACGCCGAAGGATATGGTGAATCTCTATAAGAAGATTCTGACGGGCGCCGGCGAAGAAATTGATGCATTTGACCGGCTGCAGGAGAAAGACGCGGATGGATTCCCGGTTGATCCGGCAGATAAAGAATCTGAAACCGGAATGCATGATACAACCGGATTAAGCTGTGCAGCCGGAACGAATAAAACAAGCGGAACAAGTGTGAAAACGGGAACGGAATCCGAACCCGCCGCGGCAGCAAAGTATCTCTGGAAGAGTCATTACAGGAAGAATCCAGACGTGGAAGAGTACGGCGACCGGCAGGCAGAAATTGTCGACTATGCCGTTTTGGATGACAGCGGTCGTTTCAGCAGTTCCATCATTAAGGGAACGCGGTTTACGATCAAATCTAAGATTTATTTTAATGAAGATGTAAAGGATCCGATCTTTACATTCACATTCAAGACCATCAAGGGTGTCGACGTTACAGGAACAAACACGATGTTTGAGAAGGTTGTCGTGCCGCTGGCGAAGGCGGGCGAGACTTATGTGGCAACCTTCGAGCAGGATATGAATCTGCAGGGCGGCGAGTATCTGCTGTCCCTGTCATGCACCGGGTTTATTGACGGTGAGCTGCATGCATATCACCGCTGCTATGATTTGCTGAACATCACAGTAATATCGGACAAAAATACGGTGGGATTTTATGATATGAACTCTGTCACGACTGTTGAGAGATGCTGAATCCTTGTGGAGATTAACGATGATCAGGTTGACAGACTTGCCGGTGTACCCGGAATTAAATGCATTTTCACCGGTTCGCGTCAATCTCGTGCGCACGCTGGAGCTGGCCGGGACAGAACGCGTTCTGGAAATCGGCGCAGACAGCGCTGCAATCACTTCATATTTCGCCGAAAACTGCGGAAATGTGTCGGTTTACTGTTTGAGTGAGACGGAGACAGAACTCCAGAAACAGGTATGTGCAGAACAGGATAATGTCAGTCTGATAAAAGAAACAGAGATTTGTTCGAAGGCACCTTATGATCTGATTACGATAATCGGGACAACAGAACAGGCGGCAGATCTGTGCCGGCGTCTTTTTCGATCAGATGCTGAAACAATATCTTTTACCGGAATTCTGGAAAAGAAATTGCTGTCATCCTGCGGAAGAATTCTGCTGGCAGATTACAGAGAATCATTGTGTTCTTTTGATTTGTCTCAATTTGTAAATGTACAGGCCTTCAGCGTGAAGCCGGGTTACCGGTTTCCGATGGAAATGAAGGCAGTCCGTTTTGAAACAGGGCTGCAGCAGGCAATCGCAGATGCAGAAGCAGTTTCTGATGCTGATTCTGCTGCAGATTCATCCGGCTTGCTGATTTGCCTGTCGAACAGGAAACAGGCTTTCGGAATGCCGGAAAACATTTATACGAAGTTTTCCAATGAAAGACGGCCGGAATGTGCCGTTTATACAGAGATTCTGGAGATATCGGACAAAGAGCAGAACATGTCGGATATCAGAGCGGAAAAAAAGCGCACTGTGCGAAAGTACCCTGTGACATCAGAGGCGGAATCACACATTCAGCGGATCGGAAAAGTCTCAGAAAAGCTGCGCGAACAATACCGTGATACAGGAATCGGAATTAACCGCTGCACTGTAAAGGATCAGTCCGCGAAAGATCAGGCTGCAAAAGATCAGTCAGCGAAGGCGGAGTATATTGAGTTCGAATACCTCACGGGTGAAAACTGCGCACAGGAAGTTGACCGGCTCCTTCAGACAGAAGGAGCAGATGCGGCAATTCATGCAGTCTGCGATTATATCAGGAAAATCATCCCGGAAGAAAAATGTGTTCCCTTCCATTTTGTGCCGGCATTTGCAGAATTGTTTGGAAACCGTGCGCATGAGGCTTCCTGGAGACGGACACTTCCGGTGACTAATATTGATTGTATTCTGGAAAATACGGTCAGGACTGAAACCGGCTATCAGATGATTGACTGTGAGTGGACGACGGAAATTCCTGTTCCTGTAGAATTTCTCAGCTGGCGGATTGTCCATTATTATCTGGACGGAAATCCTGCTGCAGAAATACTGGATCAGGCCGGGATCTATGAAAAATGCGGTCTTACCGGCAATCTGGATGTCTACCTTGATATGGAAAATCAGTTTCAGAAATGGATCGAGGGGGATATCATTCCGCTGCATAAATATATTTCAGAAGCGAAAGCAGGTCCGGCGGACAGAAACAACATCCCGGCAGGACCACTTCCTGCGCAGCCGGAGCAGCTGACGACGCTGCAGAAGATCAAAAAGCACGGCACCTATCTGCTCGGACACGGATATCAGGGTTATCGACATATGCTGCAGACCCGTCCGAACCGGCCGTTTGATGAAAACTATGACAGATGGATCCGCGAACGGCTTGCAAAACGCAATCCGGAACAAAAGCGGAACCTGAAACCAGGAAGTAAAACAGAATCAAACAGGGAGTTGAAATCAAACTGTAATTCGGGGAAAACAATTAATAAATCATCCGGCAGGGCACCTCGATTTGGCATCATTCTGCTGCGCGGACGCTTTGACAGCCGGCTCTATGCTGCCTCGCGATCATCATTGGAACAGCAAAATTACCAATACTACAAAACCTATACGGGAACAGTGCTGCAAACTGATCGCGCAGGCTGTGCGGGAATGTGACTATCTGGTATTTTTGCCGGCAGGCTATTGTCTGACACCGGATGCACTGCAGTATTTCGCGGCAGAGATCATGGAGGCAGCGCCGGATCTGCTCTACGCAGATGAAGACCGGATCGCTACAGACGGTGCTAAAGCGTTTGATCCTGTTTTTAAGCCGGATTTCAGTATCGATTATTTACGGTCTTATAACTATATCGGTTCCTGTTTTTGTATCAGGAGTCGGGCAGCAAATGATTTTCCGCTGAACAGGCTGCAGACTGGTGACGGATTCTTCTATGATCTCCTGCTGCATACGGCAGAAGTGCAGGGGACAGGCGCAGGAAACGGTATTTGTCATATTCCGGAGATCCTTTTTCGCAGAAATTCTGTTCAGGGTAAAACCTCAGCGGAACTGCGGCAGGAAGCATTCACCGGAAAGCTGGAACTGGAAGCGTTGCAAGAACATTGCCGGCGCTGCGGAATATCTGCAGAAGTTACGGAGGATCAGGCCTTCCCGGTCTTCCGCATAAGCTATCATCTGCCGGAAGAACCGCTTGTCTCGATCATTGTTCCAAACAAAGATCATGTTGAAGAACTGCGGGCCTGTATTGAATCATTTGAAAAATTGTCCACGTACAACAATTATGAGTGGATCATTGTAGAAAACAATAGTACGGAAGCTGAGACGTTTGCGTACTACCGGGAACTGGAACAGCGGAACAGGCAGCAGGAGCAGAACAACCAGAGTGGATTGACCGAACAGCATGAGCAACATAAGCAAAATGTGACCGTGGTCACATATGAAGATACATTTAATTATTCGAAAATTAACAATTTCGGTGTTCGGTACGCAAAGGGAGAATTTCTGATGCTGCTGAATAATGATACCGAACTGATCAGTCCGGATGGTCTGCGGCAGCTTGTGGGAACTTTGCAGCAGGAAGACGCCGGGATTGCGGGTGCACGCCTGCTTTATCCGGACCGCAGACTGCAGCACGGCGGGATCGGGCTCGGGATCGGCGGAATCGCCGGACATTTGTTTACTGATCTGGAAGAGAACGATCCGGGTTACGGATACCGCGCAGTCAGCACAGTGGACTACAGTGCCGTGACAGCCGCGTGTCTTCTGGTGAAGAAGTCCGTCTATGAGGCAGTCGGCGGCATGGAAGAATCACTGGCGGTTGCATTTAATGATGTGGATTTTTGCCTGAAGGTGCGGGCACTTGGAAAGCGTGTCGTTTACTGCGGCGATGTGGAACTGTATCACAAGGAATCGCGCTCCCGCGGTCTGGAGGATACGCAGGAAAAAGTAGACCGGTTTTATTCGGAGATCATCTGGTTTATTGAGAAATGGCGGGATGAGATCTGTGCCGGAGATCCGTATTATAACCGGAATTTATCGATGGAGAACAATCCGTTTTATCGACTGAGATAGAACAGAATACGAAATACATTAGAACAAGATAGTTGACAATAATCCTCTGCGCTGATAAGGTAGTATTGCACACAGGAATGTGTGCCGCACCTTATGGCGCGGAGGAGCACTGCACGCAGCAAGCTGCGAGGCGGGCGGTTGGCCATCCTTCTCTTAAAGGAGGTGATGCTTATGCCGATTACTCTGACGTTTCACATTTTTGGTATTACAATTACTGTGACACTGAAGAAGAAAAGCAACAACCGCCACTCTGCCCAGTGACGGTTGTTTGAACTTTTCGTTCTTCAACTTTAACGAAGTCAGAGGCCAACTGTTTGCCACAGTGCTCCTCTTTACATTTATTATAAGAATAGCTGGATATTCTGTCAAGCAGATAACAAGTCAGAGGAAGCCTACATGAGCAGAACACATACAATTTCCGCACATATTGACCGCTGGGAAAAGAGCAGTACCGAGATCAGTGTTACCGGCTGGGCCTACAGTTCGACCGGTAATTGTGAGATCCGTGTGCTGGACGGAAACCAGCGGGAAATTCCTGCCATCGTACGGCGAAGCCGCCGCATTGATATCGACAGGCTGTTTTCGATTGCGAAACGGCAGGATACAGGCTTTCATCTGTATGTACAGCGCGGCGAAGTCACAGGCAGGAAAATGTATGTAATTTTTGCGGATGCGAATGAGCAGCAGCTTTTCCAGATCAATCTTTTGAAGGAACAGAGTGCGGCCGTGCGTACGCTTCCGTTTGCTGACTGGTTCAAACCGGCTACATGGGCAAAAGGCTTTCGCTATGTATTCAATAACGGCGGGCTGAAGGCACTGCGCCGTGATCAGCAGGCGCCGTCGGAACAGGTGCAGTACGATGCATGGTTCAAGAAACAGCGTGTGACGGAAGAGCGGCTCGCAGCGCAGCGTGAGGCAGCCGCTGCATTTGCAAACCGGCCGAAGATCAGCATCGCAATTCCGCTCTTCAATACAAATCTGAAATATCTCGATGTGCTTCTGGATTCGATCGAGGGGCAGTCCTACGAAAACTGGGAACTGTGCCTTGCGGACGGCAGCACGGAGGGCGCCGTGGAAATGCATCTGAAGGCGCGGTACCAGCCGGATTTTTCCAAAGACAGAAGAATCCGTTATCAGCGGCTGCAGGAAAACGCCGGCATCGCAGGCAATACCAATGCTGCGCTGGAAATGGCAACCGGTGACTATATTATGCTTTCAGACCACGATGACGTGATTGAGAAGGATGCACTCTGCGAAATCGCAAAACTGCTGAACGCAGATCCTTCGCTGGATATTGTATATACGGACGAGGATCTGACGGATGAGGCGGGCGAGCATTTCCGCTCGCCGCGGTTTAAGCCGGATTTCAACATTGATCTGCTGCGCAGCATTAATTATATCTGCCATCTGTTCTGTATCCGTACTTCGCTCATGCATGAAATCGGCGGATTTCGCAGCGACTGTGACGGGGCACAGGACTGGGATCTGTTTCTGCGGTGCAGCGAACATACGAAAAAGATAGGTCATGTGCCGAGAATCCTGTATCACTGGCGCGAGTCAGAGTCATCTACGGCGCGCAATCCGGAGAGCAAGACCTATGCGATTGAATCCGCACGGAAAGCACTCGAAGGGCATTACCGCCGCTGCGGTCTCGATGCTGAACTGAATTATACAGATATTTTCATCATGTACCAGGCAAAGCTGCTCGTGCATGATAACCCGAAGGTGTCCATCCTGATTCCGAATAAGGATAACCGGGATGTGCTGAAGACCTGTATTGACTCAATACTGGAAAAGTCAACCTATCGGAATCTGGAGATTTTGGTGATAGAGAACAACAGTACTGAGGAAGAGACATTCCGGTATTATGAGGAACTGACAGGAGGACAGATCTTGAAAGAAGGCGAAGATGCTGCAGACGGGCAGAATGGATCCGTTTCTGAAATTTCAGAAGATAAGACTGTGTCCGGTACGGCTGCGGCGGAACCAGTGATCCGCGTCCTTTGCTATAAGGATACATTCAATTACGCAAAGATCAACAATTTCGGTGCGCAGTATGCGACAGGTGATTATCTGCTGCTGCTGAACAATGATACAGAAGTTATCACGCCGGACTGGATCGAACAGATGTTAGGATATTGCCAGCGTGAAGATGTCGGCGCGGCCGGCGCGAAGCTGCTGTATCCCGATGAGACCGTCCAGCACTGCGGCGTAGTTGTCGGTGTCGGCGGTTTTGCGGGTCATATTCTGACAGGAAAACTCCGCGAGGACGCCGGTTATATGGGAAGGCTCCGTGCGATTTATGACGTCAGCGCTGTGACGGGCGCGTGTCTGATGATCAGACGCAGCATTTTTGACAAAATCGGCGGGCTGGATGAAAACCTGACCGTTGCGCTGAATGATATTGATCTGTGTCTGAAGGTGCGGGAAACCGGTGCACTGATCGTACAGAATCCGGCAGCAGAATTGTT